>JAYELQ010000260.1:0-6716 GCA_034717655.1 Campylobacterota bacterium | reverse complement strand
TACACTGAAAAAATTAAATTTAAAACTTGAAAAAGAGGTTGAGGCAAAAACAAAAGATTTAAAAGATATAAATAAAACATTAGAAGTAAGAATAAAAGAAGAGGTTCAAAAAAATAGAAAAAAAGATTCTTTAATACATCAACAAACAAAATTAGCATCAATGGGTGAGATGATAGGTAATATAGCACACCAATGGAGACAGCCTTTATCTGTTATATCAACAGCATCATCGGGTATGCAACTACAAAAAGAGTATGGTCTCTTAACAGATGAATTATTTCAAGAATCTTGTAATACTATTAACACAAATAGTCAGTTTTTATCAGCTACAATAGACGATTTTCAAAACTATATAAAAGGTGATACAAAAATAGTAAAGTTTAATTTAATAGATACAATAAATAGTTTTATAAAACTTATTAGTTCAAGTTTAAAAAGTTATAGTATTGATATAATCTTAGAAGCTGAAGAGAAACGAGAATTATTTGGTTATCCAAATCAACTTAATCAATGTTTTGTAAATATTTTCAATAATGCAAAAGATGTTTTAATTCAAAATAATGAAGCATCTAATAGATATATATTTATAACTCAAAAAATAATTGATAATAAAATACAAATAGCACTACAAGATAATGCAGGTGGAATAGATGAAAATATTATGGATAAAATATTTGAACCATACTTTACAACAAAACATAAATCTCAAGGGACAGGATTAGGGCTACATATGACATATAGTTTAGTAAATAGTATGGGTGGTACAATTGAAGTTCAAAATATTAAGTTTGAACATAATGGCAAAAATCAAAAAGGTGCTTTGTTTAATATAATTATCCCTTTGCAGGTTAAGATAGGGTAGCAATGTCATATTTGATATACAATGATTTGTTATAGTTTAATATGAAAAAAAATATTAAATATAAAAACAAAATACAATCTAGAGTAACACTTTCCTTACTAGCTTTTTCAATACTATTGATTGCTGTTATCTATATTGTATTTTCAATATTTAATAAACAAGAACTAGAAAAAGGTGCAGTTGGTATCACTATAATAACAGCAAAAAAAATCAACTCTCAACTTGAACAACAATTAAATAGAATTCAAACTTTAGCACAAACTTTAGCAAATTTTGGTTCCACTATGGATAATAACCATACAAAAAATAAAGAGGTACTAAAAAAACTGATTGACCTACAAGGTTATGAAAATTTTATTGCAGGTGGTGGTATATGGCCTGAACCTTATGCTTTAG
Source organism: Campylobacterota bacterium (assembly GCA_034717655.1). Classification (GTDB taxonomy): domain Bacteria; phylum Campylobacterota; class Campylobacteria; order Campylobacterales; family Arcobacteraceae; genus JAIOSF01. The sequence continues at coordinate 5,458 of JAYELQ010000260.1, read as the reverse complement.
ATTCTAACAAAAAAAGATCTAGTTATTTTTTTGGAAGGGATAAAAACAATAAACTAAAATTTTTTGATGATTATAACAATCCAAACAGTGATGGCTATCACAATGAAGAGTGGTACACACCAGCAAAATACTATAAAAATGGAAAAGTTTACTGGTCAAAGTCATATATAGACCCATACTCGTTTGAACCTATGGTAACTGTAACTGCACCAATATATAAAGATAATAGGTTTATTGGTGTATCTACTATTGATATAATGCTAAATGGTTTACAAAAGTTCTTAAGTGATAATATTGATGAATTAGGTGGATATGGATTTATTTTAGATAGAAATCATAAGTTTTTATCATACCCAAATAATAAAATTGCAAAACTTAATAATGACTATATTACACTTGATAAACTTTTAGAGATAACACCTAGCTATAATAATCTATACAAACAGATATTGAAAAATTCAAATACTAATTTATCAGCAAAGTATAAAAAAATTGCAAATAATTTAGAGTTATCAAGTAAACAAATAGATAGTAGTGAATCTAAACGGATATCATATTTAATAAAAGATAATAATAAAAATAGTAAACTTCATAATTATAAAATAGATACTATAAAAATAGATAACGACCCTATCTTAAATGAAAATGCAACTGCAATCTCTATATTCCAACCTGATACACATTGGAGTTTAATTATAGTAATTCCAAATAAAATTATACTATCTCACAGTAATAAGATTTTTGATAATTTAATCTATACAATAACAATGTTAATTTTACTTAGTACTATATTTGGTTACTTTTTCATAAATAGAACAATAATTCATCCTATTACATCTATGATAAAACAACTTAATAAAAATATAAAAGATAGTTATTTAAAAGAGGTTAAAAGAGATGATGAGTTTGGATTATTGGCATATTGGTTTAACAAAAAAGTTAAAGAGTTAGAAAATTCACATCTTAACTTAGAGGATAAAGTTCAAAAAAGAACTAAAGAGCTTGAGATACAAACAAAAAAAGCACAAGAAGCTACAAAATTAAAATCTGATTTCTTAGCAAATATGTCACACGAGATAAGAACTCCCATGAATGGAATAATAGGTATGTCCCACCTAGTATTACAAACAAATTTAGATGATAAACAAAAAAATTATATCCAAAGAATTGATAATAGTGCTCAATCACTTTTAGGTATCATAAATGATATTTTAGATATTTCTAAAATAGAAGAGGGAAAACTAGAGATTGAATATTCCAATTTTGATATGTTTAAAACTATTGATAATATTATTAATATTATAGAGTTTAAAGCACATGAAAAAAATCTTGAACTAATAGTAAGCTACGATGCAAAAATTGGAAAGAATTTTAATGGTGATAGTTTAAGAATATCACAAATAATTACAAATTTAATTGGAAATGCTATTAAGTTTACACAAGATGGTGAAGTTGGTCTTTATATAAAAAAGGTTCGTAAAGATAGATTTAGGTTTGAAATTATTGATACAGGTATTGGTCTAAAAGAGGAAGAGATTGCAAAGTTATTTAAATCTTTTTCACAAGCAGATGAAAGCACAACTAGAAAATATGGTGGTACAGGACTTGGACTATCTATATCTAAACAACTTGTAGAGTTAATGAATGGAAAAATTTGGGTAGAGAGTGAATATACAAAAGGTAGTAAATTTATATTTGAGATAGATTTAAAAGAGAATGAAAATATAAACTCTTTTAATCTATTTAGCAATAAAAAGGTTTTAGTAGTTGATGATAATAAATCGTGGCATGATATTCTAACAAACACTTTGGAGATGTTTAACTTAGAAGTTGATAATGCATATAGTGGAGATGAAGCAGTAAAAAAGATATGTGATACAGATACAAATTATGACTTAGTACTTATGGATTGGAATATGCCAAAAACCAATGGTATAGAAACAACACAGCTTATAAAAGAAAGATGTGAGACATCTCCTGTTTCTGTTATTATGGTTAGTTCATTTAGAGAAGAATCAATTGTAAATCAAGCAAAAGATGTAGGTATTAACTTATTCTTACAAAAACCGATAAACCCTTCACTTTTAAATGATATTTTAGGGAATGTCTTTTTAAATAATATTGATTTAAATAATTATATTCCAAAAGATACAAATAAATTAATAAATAATTTACATACATTGATAGGTTCTAATATACTTTTAGTAGAGGATAATGAAACAAATCAAGAGATAATAGTTGGTCTTCTTGAAAACAGTGGAATAAATATTGATATTGCTTCAAATGGAAAAGAAGCTATCTCTAAATATAAAAAAAACCAAACTAAATATGAACTAATTTTAATGGATCTTCAAATGCCAATTATGGGGGGAATTGAAGCTACTCAAATTATAAGAAGTTTTTCTAAAGATATCCCTATAATAGCACTTACAGCAAATGCTATGAAAGAGGATATTGAAAAAACAAAATCAGTTGGTATGAATGAACACTTAAATAAGCCTATAGATGTAAATAATCTTTACTCTACACTTCTTAAATATATAAGTAAGAAAGTTACTAGAGAAGAGTTAATAATGAATAGTGAAGATAGCAAAGAGATAAATATACCAAGTTTTGTAAGTATAGATAGAGATTTAGGATTATCCCTTTTAGCACAAAATAAAAAACTTTATCTTAAAATTTTAAATGATTTTTATACTAAATATAAAGATTTAAAACTTGAAAAGTTAAATGGAGAAGATTTTAAGTTAACAACACATACAATAAAAGGCTTAAGTGCAAATATTGGGGCAAAATCTTTATCTGAAATATCTAAGAAATTAGATAAATCACAAAATAGAGAGCTATTACCACTATTTTATAAAGAGTTAAATATAGTAATAGATGAACTAAATAAAAAACTACCAAAAGATAAAGATAATAATATTAATAATAATATAGTTTTAGATATAACATTAAAAAATAATTTATTAGAAGAACTTAAAAAATATGCTTCAAAAAGAAATTCAAAAGAGTGTAATAATATAATAGAACAAGTTTTTAAATATAAACTAAATAATGAAGAAAAAGATTTATTTAATAAACTTGAAGATTTAATTAAAAATAGAAAATATAAAAATATATTGGAGATAATTTATGATAATTAGAGTTATTTTAACTACTTTATTTTATTTTACAATATCATTAAATGCACATATAATATTAAATGATAATATAGATAAAATTGATTATTTTAATATCCAATATTATTATGATAAAAACTCTAAAATCAAAATAGATGAGATAGAACAAATTGATTTTAATGAAACAATCCAAAATCAATTTACAAAAGGTTATAGATATGGTGATGCTTGGTTTAAAATAGATATAAAAAACAATAGTAAAAATGAAGATTTTATTTTATATTTTACTGAATCAATTTGGTCAAAAGTAGATTTGTACATCAAAAAAGATGATGTATGGCAAGTGAAAAAAAATGGTTTAGATATAGCTTTACAAAATAGAGAGATAAAAGATAGTTCACCAGCTTTTTCATTTGATATAAAAACAGGTCAAACTATAAGTTTATATGTAAAAGGAGATACAATAGCTAGTCAACTAGGTGAGTTTCAGATTTTTACATCTAAAGAGTTCTATAATCCATCAAGGATAACTATTAACCAATGGTATATTATATATGGATTTGTTTTATTGATACTTGCACTACTTAACTTTTATAGTTATATTATGACAAAAGAGAGTATTTATATCTATTATATTGGATATATACTAATCTCTATAATCTTTAGTTTTATGCATAGTGGGGTATATATCTCTTTTGGTTTACCTAATTGGAATGAGGGGTTACATACTGTAGGACAGTTGACACTATTGGCACTTGTACTCTTTTCTATACAGTTTTTAGAACTAAAAAAGACTTACCCATATATGGAAAAACTATTTTATAAATTTGCAATAGTAGCGTTTATTTTTGCAATACTACTTTCACAAGATGTAACATATGCAGCAATAGCTAGTAATGTTTTCTTTTCAGTAGTATTAACAATAATAGTTTATGTTGCCATAGTTGTTTTAAAAAAAGGATTTACAGGGGCTAAATATTATCTTATAGCTTTAATGATTTATCTTCCATTACTTACAATGATGGCTATGAACTTTAACACTATTTTGCCAAATACAGATATTACTAGATATTCATTTTTATTAGGTGCTTTTGTTGAAATATTTATATTTACATTGGTTTTAAATAATAGCTCATATTATAAACTAGAAAAACTAAACCAAACTTTAGAAGACAATGTACTAAAAAGAACAAAAGATTTAGAGAAAGCTAAAAACCATGCAATAGAAGCTAGTAAAGTAAAGTCAGAATTTCTAGCAAATATGTCACATGAGATAAGAACACCTATGAATGGTATAATAGGTATGACACATCTAATAAACGAAACTAATTTAGATATAAAACAACAAAAATATATCGATACTATAAAGAATAGTTCAAATGCACTACTACATATAATAAACGATATTTTAGATTTCTCTAAAATAGAAGCAAACAAATTAACAATAGAAAAAGTTGATTTTGAACTTGATAATTTTATAAATGAAATTTCAGATTTAGTAAAATTTAAAGCACAAGAGAAAGGGTTGAACTTTTATATAAACTTCCCTTCAAATCTTTTTTTATATGGTGATAGTTTAAGGATAGGACAAGTTTTAATAAACTTAATAAACAACGCTATAAAATTTACATCTCATGGCTATGTAAAAATAGATATTAAAAATAAAGAGAATAATCTATATATATTTAGTATAGAAGATAGTGGTATTGGTATAACTGAAGAACAAATATCAAATCTATTTCAACCATTTTCACAAGCCGATAGCAGTACAAATAGAAAATATGGTGGCACTGGACTAGGGCTACTTATCTCAAAACAATTAGTTGAATTAATGGATGGTAAGATTTATGTGCAATCGCAAATAAACAAAGGTAGTAAATTTATATTTGAGATTAACTTACCAAAAGCAAAATCACAAATAAAAGTATTTGCTACACCAAAATTAAAAATAGAAGATATTAATATTTTAAAAGGTTCTAATATACTTTTAGTAGAAGATAATAAAATAAATCAAGAGATAATAGTTGGTCTTCTTGAAAATAGTGGTATAAATATTGATATAGCTTCAAATGGTTCTAAAGCAGTAGAATTATACCAACAAAACAGTAATAAGTATGAACTTATTTTTATGGATATACAGATGCCAATAATGGATGGATATCAAGCAACAAATCTAATAAGAAAAGAAAATAAAGATATCCCTATTATTGCACTTACAGCAAATGCTATGAAAGAGGATATTGAAAAAACAAAATCAGTTGGTATGAATGAACACTTAAATAAGCCTATAGATGTAAATAATCTTTACTCTACACTTCTTAAATATATAAGTAAGA
>JAYELQ010000259.1:22795-25898 GCA_034717655.1 Campylobacterota bacterium | reverse complement strand
TTACCATCTGTATTTGATTGTACAACAAATAATATAGTGTGTAATGCTCATATGGATGGTAGTTGTACAATATTTCCATTATTATCAAATTTACAAAATAAAATAAATGGTTTTTTAGACCAATTAACACTAAAGGATATTACATAAATGAAATTTTTTCATCTTTCTCATACAGATTTAGACGGTTTTGGAGCTCAAAATATATCACGTCAATACTTTAAAGATGCTAGTTTTTATAATGCTAATTATGGGGCTGAAGTAAAAAGACTTTTAAAAGAGATATTAGAGCAAATATCAAAAGAGGATAAAACAATAGAAATTTTTTTTCTAATAACTGATTTAAATTTAACAGTTGAAGAATCAAAAGATTTAGATAAAAATATAAATATATTAATAGAAGATGGATATAATATAAAACTTCAACTATTAGACCATCATGGTAGTGGTAAAAAAAGTGCAGATAGATACGATTGGTACTTTTTAGATACTTCAAGGTCAGCTACAAAAATAACTTATGATTATTTTTGTGAGAATTATAAAAATTTTAAAAGTTTATGTGATGATAATTTTGAAATATTAGTAGATGCCATAAATGCTGTTGATATTTGGCTTGAAGATGATGCTTTATTTGAATTTGGTAAAGTTACTATGAGTATGATATCTAAATCTTATGAGATTAATAATACTTTATTTGTTAATGAAAGTAGAAATTATAAGTTTTACCTTTTAGAGGAAGCCTTAAAGTATATAAATATTGAAGATGCACATATTAAATTAGATGAGAATATATATAATATAAAGAAAAATTACTTAAATTTATCTAATAAAAATAATACTATGGATAATGTAACTTCTTTATATTTAGTAAATTTATTAGTTAATAAGAAAGATGATTTAACTATATATTATAATGGTCATAAAGGTCTTTTAACTTACACTTTAGGAAATATATCAATACCTGCAAATGCATTTCTAAAAGCAAATAAAGATTATGATTTTTTTATTGATATAAGTAGAAGAGGAAAAGCAGGGCTTAGAGCAGATAATAAACTTGATGTTTCTGTATTAGCTAGTAAACTAGCAGGTGGAGGAGGACATCCTAATGCTAGTGGTATGGCATTTAAAGATTGGAAAGAGACTGTTTTATATAGCGATGTTAAAAAATATCTTGAAGATAAATTAGAAAAATGTAGTTAAATTATGCGATTAACTGTAGATGAAGAGGAGTATCAATTAATAAATACTTTATTAGTTAACAATTTAGATAATGAAAAAGTTCAAAAATTAAAAGAAAAATTAAATTTACAATATATAGAATCTAATAATATAAGTCAGAAAAAAAGAAATGCAACAAAAAATGCAACAAAAGCAAGAACAGAAATAAGTAGAATAAAAATAGAAAATACTATAAACTTAGCTAGATTAGAAAATAGAAAATTAACTATATATAGTTTAGCAAAACTATCTGGTGTTAGTTATAACACAGCTAAAAAATATAAACATTTATTAGAATTATAAAAATAAAAAAAGGTAATATATGATAAAAATAGCATTAATTGGTCAGCCAAATGTTGGGAAAAGCTCTTTATTTAATAGACTTGCTCGAAAACAGGTAGCTATTGTAAGTGATATCTCAGGAACAACAAGAGATGTTAGAAGAAGAGAAATAGAGATAAATGGTAGAGAAGCTATGATGCTTGATACAGGTGGTATTAGTAAAGCAAAAAATGAAATTATGTCTGATGGAAGTGAGTATCAGATTTTTAAAAATGTTAAGAAAAAAGCTATAGAAACAGCAAAAGAAGCAGATATAGTTTTATATATGGTAGATGGAAAGAACATTCCAGATGAAGAGGATAGGAACTTCTTTTATGAGCTTCAAGGTTTAGGTAAAAAATTAGCTTTAGTAGTGAATAAAATTGATAATGATAAAGAGTTAGAAAGACTTTGGGATTTTTATGAATTTGGTATAAATGATGATGAGATGTTTGGAATATCTGTATCTCATAATAGAGGTACAAAAAGATTATTTGAATGGTTATATGAAAAACTTCCTCAAAGTGAAGCTGAAAAGCAAGAAGAGGAGAGAGCTAACTTAACTGAAAAAGAATTAGACTTATTAGTTGAACCAATAGAAGAGGTTCAAGAAAAAGAAGATATAGACCCAAATCATATAAAAGTAGCTATAATTGGAAAACCAAATGTTGGTAAAAGTTCTATTTTAAATGCTTTAATAGGTGAAGAGAGGTCAGTAGTAAGTCCTATTGCAGGAACTACAATAGACCCTGTAGATGAAACTTATGAAGTTGGAGAAAAAAAGATAACTTTTATAGATACAGCAGGATTAAGAAGAAGAGGAAAAATTCAAGGTATAGAAAAATTTGCTTTAATGAGAACAGAAGATATGTTAGCTCAAGCAAATATTGCTCTTATTGTTTTAGATGCTTCTGAACCAATAAGTGACCAAGATGAAAAGATATCAGGTCTTGTAGATAATTTTGGATTAGGGACAATTATTATTCTTAATAAGTGGGATGAATCTATGGATACTTATGATAAATTAAGTGAAGAGATAAGAAATAGATTTAAATTCTTATATTATGCTCCAATTGTGGCAGTATCTGCAAAAACAGGTAGAAACATAGGAAAATTAGAAGAGAAACTATTATCTATTTTTGATAATTACCATAGAAGAGTAGCAACATCTGATTTAAATGATACTATTGAAAAGGCTGTAAGGAGACACTCTTTACCTAGTCCAAATGGGAATAGGTTAAGAATATATTTTGCAACACAGTTTGATACAAATCCACCAACTATTGCTTTAATTATGAATAAACCTAGAATGTTACATTTTTCATATAAAAGATATTTAATAAATTTTTTAAGAGAAAACCACTCTTTTGAAGGTGTACCTGTAAGAGTTGTAGCTAGAGGTAGAGGTGAAAGAAGTGCAGAACAAGAACAGTTCGAAGCTACTTATCAAGAATTTAAATTACCTGCAAATTTTATATTACCTAGGTTTGAGATTGAAGATGGTGATTTAGAAGAGGTTTAAAATAAAGAGTTTATAAAACTCTTTATTTAATATTAGTTTGAAAGT
>JAYELQ010000259.1:2166-22695 GCA_034717655.1 Campylobacterota bacterium | reverse complement strand
TAGTGTTGTTTCTTTAAATTTTCCTATATATCTATTATCATTATAAACTACTACAAATAACTTATCTGTAAATTCTTGTTTAAAATTAACTTTAGCTAGATATTTATTATCTATAGATATATACATATCTAAATCATCTATATTATTATTATATATTTCATGGTTATAAAATAGATTAAAATCTTTAGATGTAGATATTGTAATCCCTGTATCTATATAAGAAAATGGATTGTTAATATCAAACTCTTCAATTAAACTATCTTCAATATTAGATATAAGACCAAACTTTGTTGATTTACAAACATTATATTCCTCTTCTAAAATAGCTATAGTAGAATTATCTTCATCAGGGATTACTGTAGAATTATTTTCATCAGGAATTATAGTAGAGTTATCTTCATCAAGAATTATGATTGAATTAGTTGTTTCAATTTGAACATCACTATAAGCATCTATCCAAAATCCCTCTTTAGGAGCTATTGTATCAAGAGTTACGAAGTTATTCCCACTATTATCTATAATCTTTTTAACTTCATTATTTGGTGAATAAAATTTCCATTTTCCAGATATACTATCATAAGTCCAAATAGCTCTAATATCATTTGGATAATTATTAAATGTACTATTTAAATCTTCTATCCCTTCAGTTAGTCCATACATTGACCAACCCTCTTTTATATCTAGTGTTGTAGCAAGTAACGATGTTGATAATAAACTCGCAGTTACTACAGATATTATTTTACTTTTAAGTTTCATATTATATCCTATTATTAAGTTTTCTGTATAGTATTATAGTACTATTATACTTAATAAATTAAATACTATATCTCTAAATCTCTATTATTTATTAGTTTTTTAGCAAATTTTATCGCTTCATTTGTTATGTTTTCTCCACTTATCATTCTTGCTATCTCATCTATTTTTTCACTTTTATTTAATAATTTTACAGTAGATATATTATTTTCTTTTGATACTAAGTAGTGATAATCAGCAGTTGAACTTAGTTGTGGTTGATGAGATATTGCAAATATTTGATAATATTTAGATAACTCATTTAATACTTTTGCTATACTTTGACTCTCTTTACCACTTAGATTTGCATCTATCTCATCTAAAAATAGTATACCGTTTGTATCTATCTCATAAAAACTTCTAGCTGTAAGTAATGCAAGTCTTAGACGGTTAAACTCTCCACTACTTATATGACTTAGTTCTGTATTATTTAATTTAAATATAACAGTATCAATACCACTAATATCAATATCTTTTTCTACAAACTCCATTGAAAAATTTTCTAAATATAGATACTTAAGATATATCTCTATTTTATTTTTTAATTCTATAGAGTTTTTCTTTCTGATTTTAGATATCTCTTTTGCTATATTAATTAACTCTTTTTTTACTTTATTTACATTTTTTAATAATATCTCTTTTTCAAAAGATATATTTTCATATCTCTCTAGCTCTTTTTTTTTCTTCTCTTTATAACTTAGAGTTTCTTCTATTGAACCAAATCTTTTAATTAATGAAGAGAGTTTTTCTATTCTATCTAAAACCTCTTCTATATCTATATCTTCTATTAATAAAAGTTTATCACTAAATTTCTCCAAAATATTATTTACTTCATTTATAGTATCATCAAAAAAAGTACTATCTTCGTCAAGCATATTTAATGCAGTTGACACTTTATGTGTATTTGATAAAAAAGGTCTAGCCTCTTCTAGTATATTTTCTAATTTTTCTTTTTTTGATATATCTGTTTTTATTAGTTTTAACTCTTCATATTCATTAGGTTTAGGGTCTAGTTTCTCAATTTTATCAATCTCAAATTTTGTATACTCTATTAAATCATCTATCTCTTTTTCATCTTTTAATAGTTTATCAAGTTGCCCTTTTAAAGCTATATAGTTTTGATATTTATTTTTATAGTTTTCAATAATATTTTGATATTTTTCATCTTCTATTATAGAAAGTTTATCTAATAGTTCTATTATTTTATAACTATCAAAGTCTGTAGTATCTTTTAAATGTAAAAAAGATGAAAATAAACTTGTAAACTCTTTTAAGTTTTTTTTAGATATTAATTGATTATTTATTAAATATCTTGTTTTTTGTTGTGTTAATTGTTGAATATTAGTTTTATCTTTATAATCTATATTAAACTCTTTTGTTTGTATATTTAAGTTACTTAATACAATATTACTAGATTTTACCTTTGCTTCACTATTACCAAATAGAGATAATATAGCATTTATAAGTATTGATTTTCCAGCTCCACTAGCACCTGTAAATACAATTAAACCTTTTTTAAATTTTAAATCAACTTTTTCAAATGATAAATAATTTTCTAAGTAAAACTCTTGAATCAATTTGCACCCCAGTATAGTTTTTTATTTAATACTTCAAAATAGTTTCTCTCTTTTCTATGTATTAAATTAGCTTTTTGTGAAGCTATTTTTATAGTTATTATCTCATTTTCTTTTAATTTATATGTATCGTGACCATCAATTATAATTGTACAAGGTTTTTTATCTCTATTTTTAAATATGATTGTAAAATCATATGGTAGAACTAAAGGTCTTTGTGTTAATGAGTGTGGAGATATAGATGTTACTATAAATGCATCTGTAAGTGGAAAAACAATAGGTCCATTGCATGACATATTATAAGCTGTTGAACCTGTTGGAGTAGATATTATAACACCATCTCCATTATATTTATTAAATACTTTTCCATCGATTATTGCATCGAGATTTATCATACCAGTTACATTTTTTTTTGTTATAACAATATCATTAAAAGCTATGATTTTTTTGTTTTTATTTTCTATAGAAGCTTCTATCATCATTCTTTTATCTATTCTATAATTATTATTTTGAAACTTTGTTAAAAAATCTACTAACTCATTTGGCATAATATCAGTAAGAAAACCTAATGTACCTAAGTTTATACCCATAACTGCTTTTTGATATTTTGTAGCTTTCCTTGAAACTGATATTAGTGTTCCATCACCACCTAAAGTAACTAAAAAATCTACTTCTTTACATAGTTTTTTAAATTTAATTCCATTTTTAATATTTAGTTTATTTGCACTATTTATTTCACATAATACCTTAATATTAAATCTTTCAAAAATAGTTTTTATCTCAAAGAATTTATCTTTTATGCTTTTACCTTCAGGTTTTATTATAAACCCTGCAATTGATTTGTTTGTTAGTAGTTTATTTTCTTTTATTGTATTCATATATTTTGACTCTTTATTATTTGGGCTTCCTCTCTTGCTAATATATCACATCTTTCATTTTGAATATGTCCATCATGCCCTTTTACCCAAATAGCTGTAATATTATGTTTTTTAGATACTTTAATATACTCTTCCCATAATTCTTTATTTTTTACATCTTTTTTTGTGGAAGTTTTCCAATTATTTTTAATCCAATTTTTAATCCATTCATTTATACCTTGTACAACATATTTTGAATCGCTAATAAGTTTTACATTGCAAGGCTCTTTTAAAGCTTTTAATCCCTCTATTGCACCTTTTAATTCCATTTTATTATTAGTAGTATTATCTTCACCACCAGATAACTCTTTTGTATGGTTATTATACTCTAATATAGTACCCCAACCACCAGCACCAGGATTACCTAAACTAGAACCATCACTGTATATAGTTATATTTTTCATTTTTACCTTTTATATTTCTATTGTAAACTAAACATATTTTTAATTGGTTTAGCAAGTTTTGGTTCAACTATAAATGTTAAAATCTTATGACAATGTGGACATCTTGATGTATACATAGGATGACTTCTTTTGCATTTACTACATATAAATTCAAAGTTTAAATCAATATCAACATCCAAAATAGATTTTTGTAAAGCAATTAAGATATTTAACTCAAATATATCACTTCTATCTTTATTTTCAATATATCCTTTTGCAGTATAAATTTCTTCTAAAATAGAGTTTGATTTAACTTTATTAAAGTTAATATCTTCAAAATCTAAATACCATAATAGGTCAATTATTTTTAAGATATTAAACTCATCTATATGATTCCAAAAGAGATCTTTATTAAATTTAATTAAGAATTCGGCTACAAGTCTTTCTAGTCTTTTATTTATTTTAAAGTTATGATAAAGTCTATTTGATTTAACTTCAAAAGATAAAAGTGGATCATCAATAATTTTTAATACTTTTATGTATATTCTATCTTGTATAATAATTTCATCTAATTCTTGAAGAGAATCTAAAACCTCTTCTGCTTTATTGTACTCTTTTAATGTTTGAAAAACTAATAATAGTTGTTTTAAAACTTCTATATTTCTTGGAGAAAACTTTAGTATTTGAAGGTATATATCTTTACTTCTTTGAAGAAGACCACTTTTAAAATAGGTATTTCCAAGTAATTCAAGAAGCTCCTCTTTTTTAACTTTATCATCTACATGTTCTAATAAAGTCAAATAAACAGATATCGCTTTATTATACTTACCTTTATTAAGATATGATGATGCTAAAAGTAAAATAGAGTCAAATGGTAAGTTATATGTTGAATATAAGTGTATATAATCTTCCTCTTTTAAATCACCTATTTCAAATCTTTTTAGTAATTTTCTATACTCTTTTCTTTGTTTTTTTTCTTTAAATAATCCATAAGTATATGTTAAAAAAGATGTTATAAATATAAATAATACTATTATAATAATCCCAAATATAGGATCTCTATAGTCTAGAAAAGTGCTGTAGAACATATTATTATTTAAATTTATATTTATGTAGTTTTAATATAACTTCTTCAGATAAATCTATCATTTTTATATTTACTACTTTTAATTCTGAATTTATATTATTTAATAGTAGTGAATCATATATTTTAGAATATGGATATAGTGAAAAGAATATAAATTCTTTATTTTTATTAGTTATTTGTAATTCTGCAAACCAAGAGCATAGTAAAGAGAAACATAGCATAGCAGGGTCAAATATATCACCTTTTTTTAAAATATTAGATATTGTTGTATCTATATAATTATAACTTTTTATAATCATTTTTATTCTACTTACCATAGAGTTTCTTATATAGTAATCTATTGGTTGAACTAATAGGTTAATACTTTTTAAAATATTCTCAATCTCTTTATTTATAAAATCTTTAACTTCTTTATTTATAAGAAATAGATTACTTTTATTTGATTTATATGATAGTATTAAATCTCTACAATAGAGTAACAGTGCTTCTGTTTTTATTATTGAATTATTTAAAACCATTTTATAAATCCTTTTGTATATTTTTAGTAATAGAGTTTTATTAAAAAAGAGATAAAGTCTCTTTCAACATTTTCTTCTGTGATATCTTCATTATCTGATTTATCAATTAGTAATGATAGCTGTTCTATTAGATATTCTACATCTTTATCTAAAAGTCTATTTATATTATTTACTAACTTTTGTTTAACTTCAAAGCTATCTAATTTCTCTTTTGTTGCTATACCATAAGATATATTATCTAGTGTTGATATAATATGTGTTGGTAAACCATTAAAAATAGATTTATTTTGTTCTGATACTAGTTGTTGTTGTAATAATTGTTGATGTAACAAATTGAATTTCCTTTAATAAAATAGATATATTAAAATCATAGCATAATATATATTTAAGTTCTATTTATTGATTTTTTCAGATAATGTTTTATCTAATAAATTAAATAAATTATTACTAGCATCTTCCATATCTGTAAAATATTCTTTTAGTTTTTTATGATTTAAATCATCTTCTTTATTTATTAAATTAAAAATATGTTTTGTATTATCATGAACAATTGAGTGTGGTATCTCTATAGAAGAATAGCTTTTTGTTTTAGAAAAATATTCTTTACCTAATCCTTGGGTGTACCATTTTCCTAATCTACAATTACGATGATCTACAAAATTAAAACTAGGCTCTTTATTTGCAACAGATAAATATGTATTTACTTTCCATATAACATGGTCTAGTTTTGCCAAACTCATAAAAATACCATTTGTAATATCTCCTAAATTACTAATAGTACTTGAAGAATCATCAATAACTTTATTGATATCTTGAGTATAAATAGTGATAAATTTAGTTATTTGTTCAATAGATTTAATTATAATATCAAACTTATTATTTGTTAGTTCTATATCATTTTGAATATTATTAACAATATTTGTAATATCTTTAGCTGAATCAGAAGACCTAGTAGCAAGATTTCTAACTTCTTGAGCAACTACGGCAAAACCTTTACCAGATTCACCAGCAGTGGCAGCTTCAACAGCAGCATTTAGACTTAATATATTTGTTTGAAATGCAATTTGGTCTATGGTTAATATGGCTTGAGAGATGTTATTTGCTCCATCATTTAAATTTGAAAGAACAGGATGGATATCTTCTACATTATTATTTAGGCTTTTAACTTGGGTAATTATAGTATTTAATTCCTCATAAGCTTTCTTATTATTATTATTTACCTCTTCTGAATCTTTTAAACTATCCCTTGATAAGTCTGTAGATTTAGATATATTTTTTTGTATATCTAATAAACTATTTTTTAGAGTTTGATTTTGATATTTAAAAAGCTCTTTTAGATAAGTTAATTCATTAGTATCTTTAGTTTCATTATCTAATTCATTATTATTAAGATGAGCTAATTTATTTTCTAGCTCTTTATTCTCATTAATTAAATCTTCTTTTTCTCTATTTAACTTATTTAACTCTTCTCTTACATTATTAATCTCTTTAGATAATAACTGATTATCTAATTTAGTATTATGATTTATATTTTCTAACTCTTCTATTCTTTCTTTTAGTTTTCCATTAAATAACATCTCTTTCTCCTTATTAATGTAAAAAGTGTCTTTTTCCAGAAAAGTATAATGCTATATCAAATTCATTAGCAGCTTCAATTATCTCTTCATCTCTAATACTACCACCTGGTTCTATAACACATTTTACTCCAGCTTGGGCAGCAGCATCTATACTATCTCTAAATGGAAAGAATGCTTCACTAGCAAGAGCAGAACCAGATACATCAATACCTAAATCTTCTGCTTTTCTAAGTGCTGCTTTTGCTGCATCTACTCTTGAAGTCATACCCATACCAACTGCTACCATAGCAGAATTTTTAACATATACTACACAATTTGATTTTGTTAATGATGCTATTTTATATGCTATCTCCATATCTTTAATCTCTTGTGAAGATGCTTCTCTTTTTGATTTAAGTTCAGAATCTTTTACTTCATTATTTTCAATTTTATCAGCATCTTGATATACAAAGCCACCATCAATTATTTTAAAATTAAAGTCATCATTTGCCATCTCTAGTTTTTGAGTACCTTGTTTAAATAATTTAATTCTTTTCTTTTTATGTAACTCTTTTTCAGCTTCTAAAGTAAAGTCAGCTGCAAATACAACTTCTAAAAATATCTCATTCATTTTTATAGCTAACTCTAAATCAACTATACCATTAACAGCAACTACCCCACCAAAAGCTGAAATAGGGTCACATTTTAGAGCTTCTGTGTAAGATTCTAAGAGTGTATCTTTTATAGCAAATCCACAAGGATTACCATGTTTTACGATACAAACGGCATTATCATCATCAAATGAAGAGGCTATTTTAGCAGCTCCACTTATATCACCCATATTATTAAATGATGCTTCACCTTTTAAAGTTATAAATTTATTTGATAAATGTTTATCAAATTCATATAAAGCACCTTTTTGATGAGGATTTTCTCCATATCTAGTATCAAATACTTTTTCCCCAACAATAAACTGTTTTGAACCCATACCATTATTAAATCTTTTATTCATATAGTTTGCAATCATTGAATCATAAGCTGCCGTATGTTCATAAGCTTTTATCATCATATCTCTTCTAAATTCAGATGTATTTGTATTGTTTTTTAAATTATTTAGTACTAAATCATAGTCAATAACATCAGTAACAATTATTACAGAGTCGTAATTTTTAGCAGCACTTCTTACCATAGCAGGTCCACCAATATCAATATTTTCAATAATCTCTTCAAAATCATCAGTTTTTTCAATAGTAGCTTTAAATGGATATAAATTAACACAAACTAAGTCAATACCTTCAACACCTAACTCTTTAGCTTGTTGGATATGTGAATCTTTATCTCTTCTATGTAAAATTCCTCCGTGTATATATGGATTTAGAGTTTTTACTCTACCTTCAAAACATTCAGGAAATTTTGTTACTTCATTTGCTTCAATTACAGATATACCAGCATTTTGTAATGCTTTATATGTACCACCTGTACTTATTATCTCATAACCTAAATTCACTAGTTCTTTTGCAAAGTTTTCAACTCCATTTTTATCACTTACACTAATTAATGCTCTCATTATATTTTATATTCCTTATTATTTATTTTAATCTTCATCTGGTGTTGTTATAATATCATCTATTTTATCAAAAATAGGTATTAATACATTTTCATAATACTCTTTTGAATTTATATCCATATAGTTTTTAAAACTTATTAATTTAAATTCAGATTCCTTTGAGTAGTTATCCATATTATCTCTTAATTTATCTATATACTCTTCTCTTTGTTTAGCTATCTCATAAATTGTTAAACCAAATCTTCTACTATATTTTATTAAATCTGTATCAAGTATCATAGCATAGTTATCAAAATCTTTTTTATCAAGATATGTTTTTAATGCATATTTTTTACTAAAAATTCCTCTAGGGTCTCCAAAATAGTTTTCAAATTGATATTCAACTTTTTCTAAACTTTTTACTTTATTTAATACAAATAATATTTTTATTTTCTTATTTAAATGTCTTAAAGTGTTATATATAACACTTGCATTTATACCATCTTGTTCACCATCTAATAGAGGCACCATTACTAAATCAACAAAGTTTATCATACCACTATTATAAAATGCTTTTAAAGCTAATGTAGTTGTTTTATTTCCACCTATATCTATACAAACATTTTTATCTTGTGAAAATATCTCTGTTATATCATCCATTAAAGCATCATTAGATACTTCAACACTTTTTCTTTCACTTAGTTTACTATTTTCAAAACTTAAATAATCTTTATTTTCATCATCAAATTCATAATATTTTATAGGTTGATTATTGTTATATCGATATAAGTAAGGGGTTGCAATTTGCATAGCAATAGTACTTTTTCCTACTCCACCTTTACTTGACAATGTTAATATCTTAATAGATTTACTCATAAAAATTCTCCTATTTTTTTGTAACAAATATACCACTTATTATAATAAATAATATACCAACTAAAACCATATTAGAAGGAAACATATCTCCCAATATCATACCAATCATAATTGAAAATATAATATTACTATAGCTTATCGTTCCAACTATTCCACCAGATGCTAAAGAGTATGCTTTTGTCATATATATTTGTGAAAATGTTGCAAACAATCCTAATCCTATAATATAAAACCAAGCTATCCCTACAGGCATTACAAATGGAGCTATTATCCAATCTAAACTATTATTAGTATAAAAACTACCTATACTCATTAAAATAATAGGTCCTATAGTACCTGTTAGCATAAATGATAATACAATAATTCTATTATCATAATATTTTCTAAGTTCTCTTATTGAAGTATATGCAAGACCTGCTCCTATACCACTTAGAATACCTAAGTAATCAGTTTTTTCTAATGTTGTTATATCAAAACCTGTTATAAATAAAACACCAATAAAACCTATAAAAACACCAAACCAAGCATATTTTGATAAAACTTCTTTTACAAATAAGTAAGAAAATATAGCAGTAAATATAGGAGAAATTTTATTAAATGTCATAGCTTCTGCTAATGGTATATGAGCTATATTATAAAAATACATTAATAAAGCTGCAAAACCTATAAAACCTCTTAAAAACAGTAAAAAAGGTTTTCCACCTATCTGTTTTAAAGGGCTTTTATATATAGCATAAGATATAAGAAAAACACCAGTTATATTCCTAAAAAATACAATCTCTATTGAACTCATATATGCACTTAATTCTTTTGCAAATCCACCTGTAAATGCAAATAAAAAAGATGAAATTAACATATATCTAATAGCTAATTTTGTATCATCCATTTTTATATTTTTATTCTAAGGAAGTTATTCACCTGATGTAGTTTTTCCATCAAATGTAACAATTCCATGAGTATAATTAGATACTTGTTTCCAACCCATATCTAACATAACTTGTTGACAATAAGCACTTCTACTTCCTGTTAAACAGTATAAAATAGTAGGTTTCTCTTTTTGATTTTCTATTTGTTCTAAAGATTGATAAAATGATGTTGTTGGAATAAGGTAGTCTGTCCCTACAATTCTTTGTTGATTCCATTCCATCCATTCTCTAACATCTACAAAGTTAAACTCTATCATACCTAATTCTCTAGCTTCAAGTAGTGATACTATCTCATCTCCATCTAGTTGTGGATGGCTAAGAAGTGCTTCACATTCCTCTTTTGTTAATCCTCTTGAATGGTTGTGAGATATCTCTTCTGCACTTAATTCAATTTTATTAGTTTGGGCATATTCAGGAGTACAAAAAATACCACAATGACATTTTCCCTCTTCCGGTATCTCTTTTTCAATAGCAGGTTTACAAGGACAAATTCTATTATCTGCTTCTTTTCTCTCCTCTTTGGTTTCACCAATTACCATAAAACAAGGACAGTATCTTTTGTTATAAATCATCTTGTTTCTAGCAAGACCCATTGTAACACCTTCATTTACATCTTCAATTGGATTATAAACCCATCCTTTACTATTACATACTTTATCTGTAAATTCTTTTGTTTTCTCTAATTCAGTTTTAAATTCTACTGATTCCATATCTATTTTTATCATCATCTTAATTCACCTGTTTTTAAAATACCATATAATATTAATTTATTAGTTAAAATTTACTTAAATAGAATAAAATAATTTAATAGTAACTTGTTTAATCTTATTTTTATATAAAGTTAGGTAAAATGAATATTAAAAAAAAATACAATAAAGGCTTATCTCATGGCTGTGAAAGATATTAATAAAATCATAGAAAAAACTATAAAAGAGTATAAAGATACTACTCTTACATATGAACAACTTGTAAAGAATTTTACAAAAAATCCAACTACTACTATAGTTAAAAAGATTATAGCACAATGCCAATTAAATAATGTTAACTTAATTACTTCAAAGGCTCAAGCAAAAAGGTTAAATGATATTGAATTTCAACGAAAAGAAGATGCAAGGATTAAAAGGCAAGAAAATCCTGATTCTGAAGAGTTTGACCTTCTAAAAAATAAAGAACTTTTAGAGTGGAGTAGAAGTGATTCTCCTGTAAGAATGTATTTAAGGGAAATGGGTAAAGTACCACTTCTTACAAAAGAGGAAGAGATAGAGATTAGTCAATCTATGGAACAAGGTGAAGATACAATATTAGATGCTATTTGTTCTGTTCCTTATTTAATAGATTTTATTTTAGAATATAAAGAACCACTTGTAAATAGAGAACGAAAAGTAAAAGAACTTTTTAAGAATTTCGATGATGAAGATACAGAAGAGTTAGAAACTAATGAAATATTAGAAGAGGAGTTATCTGATAAAGATTTTGATGTTACAGAAGATATTGAAGAGATAAAAGATACTAAAAAAAATAAGAAATTAGATAAAAGAGCAGAAAAAATTATAGAAGATTTCAAGGCTCTTGAAAAAGCGAAAAAAGATTGGATTAAATTCTCTTCAAAAGAGATAAAAGAAGATATTAATGAAGTAGAAGCTCTATTGTTTGAACTATCTTGTGCTTATAAAAAACAAACTACAAAACAAAGTTTAATAGACTTAGGACCTACTAGTAAATTAATATCTGAGATTGTAAAAGCTATGGAAACTGCATTAAGTAGTGATGATGGATTTGCCGTGGAATTAAAAAGATTAGAGTACAAACTACCATTATTTAATGATATCTTAAAAGAAAATCATAAAAAACTTTTAAACGATATACTAACATTGTCTAAAAGTGATATTATAAATTTAGTTCCTGAAGCAACAATGGTAAGTACTTATATGGAAATAAAGAAGCTTTTTCAAACAGCTGAAGCTAGTAAAGGTGGATTTGATTTAGAAGAGGAAGAGTTAAAAGATATTTTAGAACAGATAAAATTTGGTAAAAAAATAACAGATGCAGCAAAAACAAGAATGGCAAAATCAAACCTTAGATTAGTTGTATCTATAGCTAAAAGATATACAAATAGAGGATTACCATTTTTAGACCTTATTCAAGAGGGAAATATAGGTTTAATGAAAGCTGTTGATAAGTTTGAATATAAAAAAGGGTATAAGTTTTCAACATATGCTACTTGGTGGATAAGACAAGCTATAAGTAGAGCAATTGCAGACCAAGCAAGAACAATTAGAATACCTATACATATGATAGAAACTATTAATAGAATTAATAAAATTATTAGAAAAGCATTACAAGAAGATGGTAAAGAACCAGATGTTGAACAAATAGCAAAAGAGGTTGGTTTATCAGTTGATAAAGTTAAACAAGTTATAAAAATAACAAAAGAACCAGTTAGTTTAGATGCTCCTATAGGAACTGAAGATGATGGTAAATTTGGTGATTTTGTTGCAGATACAAATGCACCTACACCAATAGATAATATTATGCATGATGATTTATTAAGTCAAATTGATCAAATATTAGGTCAGCTAAATGAGAGAGAACAAGCTGTTGTAAGGATGAGATTTGGTTTACTAGAAGATAGAAGTGATAGAACTCTTGAAGAGATAGGAAATAATTTAAGTGTTACAAGAGAAAGAGTAAGACAAATAGAATCAAGTGCAATAAAAAAACTAAAACACCCTAAAGTCGGTAGAAATTTAAAAAATTATGTAGAGAGTTAATATAAATATTTTCTCACTATATTTATATTTTCTTTATAGATATACTCTTTTATCTCTTGAATAGATGGTTTTATATTTTGTGAATTCATCCATTTTGAAGGTGAGAAGTTTGAAATTTCATTAAATAGATTTATAAGATTATCTTCATTAATATTAAGTTCTTTTAATTTACAAAAAGTAATCATCTCTTTTAATATAATTTTATTTTTTCTAAATTTTTTAAAAAAGATGATAATTTCATCATCTGTTAAATTAGTTAATGAATTTAATTTTTTATAATTAT
This sequence comes from Campylobacterota bacterium, assembly GCA_034717655.1. Lineage (GTDB taxonomy): Bacteria > Campylobacterota > Campylobacteria > Campylobacterales > Arcobacteraceae > JAIOSF01. The sequence continues at coordinate 9,466 of JAYELQ010000259.1, read as the reverse complement.
CTATAATAAAAAGCATATTATTTTTTAGTTTTTTTGGGATATCAACATCTATAATTTCATCTTTTTTTATATTATGGTATACAACTATAAGTTTTAATAAAATAGATTCTTTTTTTATTACTTTGAGTTTATCAATTGATTTTCTTAATTTATAAATAGTAGGAAATAAAATATCTAAAATGTTTATATCAATTAATATTTCAAAGAATATATGACTATTTTCTAATTTTAATACTTTCTCTATCTCTTTATATACTCTCTCTTTTTGAAGATAAACCAATTCATTTTTCATATTAAATATTATTTTTTTAGTTTCATTATCAATACTCCAATCTTTACCCAGTTTAGCTTTAAATCTAGCAATTCTAAGAACTCTTAATGGGTCTTCACAAAAAGCTTTTGTAGTATGTCTTAGTATTTTATTCTTTATATCATCTTTACCATTGAATGGGTCTATATATATATTGTTTTTTTCATCATAAGCTATAGCATTAATAGTTAAGTCTCTTCTTGCTAAGTCTTCTTCTAATGTTACATTTTTTGTACAAACTTCAAATCCATTATAACCTGAAGATATTTTATTGTCTATTCTAGCTAAAGCTAATTCATCTCCATTATCCATAAGAAATACAGGAAAACTTTTTCCAACTTTTTTTAAATCTTGAAAATCACTCTCATTATAACCAACAGCCACATAATCTTTATCTCTATTTTTTATATTAAGTAGTTTATCTCTTACTGCCCCACCAACTAAATAAATCTTTTTTTCCATATAAAACCTTTTTATTATTTTATTATAAATAAAAAAAAGGGAGATAATTAAATCTCCCTTTTCTATATTAGATAATAAATATTATTTATATCTATGTGTTATTCTACCTTTATCAAGAGAATAAGGTGTTATTTCAATTCTAACAGTATCCCCTAATAAAATCTTGATATAGTGCATTCTCATTTTACCAGAAATATGACATAAAACAATATGACCATTCTCTAGCTCAACTCTAAATGTTGCATTTGGTAAAACTTCTATAACTTTTCCATCTACAACTATTACATCATCTTTTGCCATAGTATTAATCCTTTATATTATTTGTATTTGTTAGTATTTGGGCTTTACCATCTACTATTGCAACTTGGTGTTCATAATGACTCGTTCTTAAACCATCTTTACTTCGTACAGACCATTTATCTTTCTCATCAATTATGGGTTGTTCATCTTTTTGACATATCATAGGTTCTAGACAAAAAACCATTCCATTTTTTATTTTAGGACCTTGTTTAGGTGTTGGACCTTCAAGATAGTTAGGAATTTCAGGATCACAATGAGGCTCTTTACCAATTCCATGACCACAAAAACTTACTAAAGGAAGATATCCTCTATCTTTTATAAAGTTTTCTAAGGCATAACTAAGCTCTTTAAATCTCATACCTTGTTTAATTATATCAATCGCATAATATAAAGCATCTTTACTACAAGCAATTAATGCTTCATCTTCTTTACTTATTTTTCCAATTGGCATAGTAATAGCTGCATCACCATACCAACCATCTATCTCACTACCAATATCAATACCTAATATATCTCCATCTTTTAGTACTGTATCTGTAGGAACACCATGAATTATAACTTCATTTAAAGATGTACATATAGCATTAGGAAAACCATAAAGACCCTTAAAAGCAGGTCGGGCTCCTAAGTTTCTAAGAAACTTTTCACCCATAGCATCCACTTCTAAAAGTGTCATACCTACTTTTACATTATTCTCAAGGTAGTTTAATGTTTTAGCAACTGCTTCACCAGCTACTTTTAATTTTTCAATATCTTGTTTTTTTCTTAATGGAATAGCCATAATTAATTATAGACCTGTAGCACTAAGAGTGTTATATTTATCATTATATTGTTGAGCTTCTATTTTTCTCATTGTATCTATAGCAACTTGCACAACAATTAAAACTGCTGTACCACCAAAGAAAAATGGAACACCCATAGCTTTTACTATAAGCCAAGGAACAGTAGCTACAATACCTAAATATACAGAACCCCAAAGTGTTAATCTACTAGCAGTTTCATTTAAGAATGTTGCTGTACCACTTCCTGGTCTAATACCTGGGATAAATCCACCTTGTTTTTTTAAGTTTTCTGATATATCTTTTGCACTAAATGTAATACTTGCATAAAAGTATGCAAAGAAAACTACAAAAAGAAATGTCAATAAATTAAATGTATAACTATTAGGATTTAAGTAATCTGATATAGCTATTAAAGTTTCATTTTGAGTACCTTGTAGTATTGTAGCAGGAAACATTAATATTGCACTGGCAAAAATAACAGGAATAACACCACTTAAATTTACTTTAATTGGTATATAATTCATAATCTTTTTATCTTGATTTTGCATCATAACTTTTCTACTATATGAAACAGGGACTCTTCTTTCACCTAATTCAACATAAATAATAGCACCAACAGTTGCTAAAATAATAGCTAAAATTGCTATTACTGTTAAGAAACTCATTTGTCCATTATTTACTAAGTCAATAGTTCCACCAATAGCACTAGGTATAGCAGAAACAATACCTGCAAAAATAATTAAAGATATACCATTCCCGATACCTCTTTGTGTTATTTGTTCACCAATCCACATTAACATTACTGTCCCTGCTATCATTGATATTGTAGCAACTGCTACAAAAGTATCCATATCAATCATTATAGCACTTTGCCCGGACTGTCCTGTTAAGGAGTTTAGACCCATTGAAACACCTATAGCTTGAATAAAAGTAATAGCAATAGTTGCATATCGTATAATTTGCATATACTTTTGCATACCATCTCTCTCTTTTTTCATTTTACCTAGTGTTGGGAATGTGGCGGCTAGAAGTTCCATAATAATGGAAGCGGTAATATAAGGCATAATTCCTAGTGAGATAATACTTAGTCTTTCAACTGCATTACCACTAAACATATTAACTAAACCTAAAGCATTGTTTGAATTTGTGTCAAAGAACTCTTTGACTACGGATAAGTCTACACCAGGTACTGGCACATAAGCCAATACTCGGTATATTAAAATAAAACCTAATGTAATTAAAATTTTATTTAATAAATCTTTATTCATGGTAACTAATTACCAGTTGTTGTTACATTTTCGTCTTTTATCTTAGAAGCTAAATCTTTAGCAGTTGAACCAATAAGTTTAACCTTAGTGATCTCTTTCGATAATTTATAAACAGATTTAATAGATTCCATTGTTATCTCTTCAAGTTTAGCTACATTTACAACTTTATCAACATTGATAGAGTATGGTTTTGTAACTCTTGAATAGAAACCAATTTTTGGCATTCTTTTTTGGATTGGCATTTGCCCACCCTCAAATCCTCTTTTTATTGAATATCCAGACCTAGATTTTTGACCATTATGACCTCTACTAGCAGTCTTACCCATTCCTGAAGCTTGACCTCTACCAACTCTTTTTCGATTTTTTGTACTTCCATTAGCTGGACTTAAATCTTGTAAAATTGACATCTATCTATCCTTTAATCTTAGCTAATGCTTCAACAGTAGCTTGAACAAGGTTATTAGGATTATTTGATCCTAATGACTTAGCAATAATATCTGTAACTCCTGCTAATTCTAGAACTGGTCTAGCTGCACCACCTGCAATTAGTCCTGTACCTTCAGAAGCTGGTTTAAGTAAAATTCTACTTGCGTTATATTTATACTCAATATCATGATTGATTGTTGAACCATTTAAGTTTACAGTTACTAATCTTTTAAAAGCATCATCTAAAGCTTTTTTAATAGCATCTGGAACCTCTTTTGCTTTACCAACACCAAAACCAACAGTACCTTTTTTATCACCAACAACTACTAAAGCAGTAAATCTAAATCTTCTACCACCTTTAGCAACTTTCGTAACTCTACCTATTTTAACAATAGCTTCTTCAAATTCTTCTCTATCAATTGCCATCATTGCCCCTTATAATTTGATTCCATTGTCTCTTAATGCATCAGCAAAAGCTGCCACTACACCATGATACAAGTAACCATTTCTATCAAATACAACTGATTCAATATTTTTAGATTTTAAAGTTTCTGCCATTGCAGCAGCAACCTTTACTACATTTTCTTTATTAACAGATAATTTTAAAGTTTTACTATTTACAGCGGCTAGTGTATTACCACTAACATCATCAATAGCTTGTGCATAAAAATATTTGTTTGATTTAAAAATACTTAATCTAGGCATATTAGTAGTCCCACTAATAGTACCTCTTACTCTTCTTTTTCTTCTTAATCTTAAAGCATTCTTTTTTGCTAGATCTTTTGCTCTACTCATATTTTTATACCTTATTTCTTAGCTGTTTTACCGGCTTTTCTAACGATATGCTCGTCAGTATATTTAACACCTTTACCTTTATATGGCTCTGGTGGTCTAAAACCTCTAATCTCTGCAGCAACTTGTCCAACTTCTTGTTTGCTACTTCCTTTAATATTTATGATGTTTTTATCAACAGTAATGTCAATAGTATCAGAAATTTCAAAATTGATTGGATGAGAAAAACCAAGTTGTAACTCTAGAACTTTACCTTTAACAGCAGCTCTATAACCAACTCCATTTATCTCTAAAGATTTAGAAAAACCTTTATCTAAACCTTCAACTGCATTAGCAGTTAAAGCTCTATAAGTTCCCCAGTATGCTTTATCTTGAGATTCTTCTCCAACTAAAGAGAAGTTTACAATATTATCAGATATATCAACTCCAACTCTACCATGTGTTTCAACATCAATAGACTTAGAACCTTTTTTAACAGTTACAACAGTACCATTTAAAGATACTTCAACACCTTTAGGTAGAGTAATAGCTTTTTTACCAATTCTTGACATAGCTACTCCTTACCATACAGAACAAAGAAGTTCACCACCAACATTAAGTTTATAAGCTTCATCATTACTTATAACACCTTTGTTAGTAGATACAATAATTGTTCCATATCCATTTTTAAAGTTTTTTAGTTCAGAAGCATTTTTATAAACTCTTCTTCCTGATTTTGATAATCTTTTTAATTCATTTATAACTGAATTATCATTTTCATCATATTTTAAAGTAACTGAAATACTCTTTTTTATAGGGTCTGTATCAACTACTTTATAATCTTCTATATATTCTTTTTGTTTTAAAACATTACAAACAGCTTCTACAGTATTAGAATGAACAAGAGTAGTTACTTCTAACTTTCTCATTGCTGCATTTCTAACTCTAGTTAAAGCGTCTGCGATTAAATCATTCATCATGGGCTTTTATTTCCTTATTTTTAGCTTATTACCAGCTAGCTTTTCTAACACCAGGTATTAAACCTTCGTTAGCCATTTTTCTTAAACAAATTCTACATAAACCAAAATCTTTATAAACTGATTTTGGTCTACCACATACAGAACATCTAGTATATCCTCTTGTTGAGAATTTAGGTTTTCTTGCAGCTTTTGCGATCATTGACTTCTTTGCCATTATACTCTCCCTTTAGTGAATGGAACACCAATCAGTTCCAATAGTCTAAATGATTGTTCATCACTTGATGTAGATGTAGTAATTGCTATGTTCATACCATGAGTTTGAATAATATTATCAAATTCAACTTCTGGAAACATAAGTTGCTCTTCTAAACCAAAGTTAAAATTACCAGCACCATCAAAACCATTAGCATTAAGACCTCTAAAATCCTTAACTCTTGGAAGTGCAATTGCACATAACTTGTCTATAAATTCATACATTCTTTGGCCTCTTAAAGTAACCTTTACACCAACTGGCATATCTTCTCTTACTTTAAATCCAGCTACAGATTTTCTAGACTTTACAACTACTGCTTTTTGACCAGCAATTAAAGAGATAGTATCTGTAATATTTTGTATTAGTTTACTATCTTTTACAGCAAAACCAGTACCTACAGAGATAGTTACTTTTTCAAGTTTAGCTGTTAGCATTTTATTTTGTGGAAATTCACCTTCTAAAACAGGAGCAATTTCACTTTTATATCTTTCTAATAATCTAGCAGCCATAATTATTCACCCTCTACTTTTGCTACATTAGAGATATCTATTGGCATCTCTTTATTAATAAATCCACCATCTTTATTTGTTTCTGATGGTTTTACTGTTTTTTTAGCAATTTTACAATCTTTTACTATCACTTTACCAGACTTTGGTAAAACTGATAATACTTCACCCGTTTTACCTTTATCATCACCAGCGATAACTTTTACAGTATCACCTTTTTTTATTTTATACTTAATTGCCATTATAATACCTCCGGAGCTAGAGAAACAATTTTCATAAAACCAGAGTATCTAACTTCTCTTGCAACTGGTCCAAAAATTCTTGTACCTATTGGTTCTCTTTTATCATTTAGGATTACTGCAGCATTGTCATCAAATCTAATTAAAGAACCATTTTCTCTTTGAACTTCTTTATGAGTTCTAACGATAACAGCTTTTACAACTTGACCTTTTTTAACTTTTCCAACAGGAAGAGCTTTCTTAACAGAAGCAACAATAACATCACCAACTGTAGCATATCGTCTATGGCTTCCACCAAGAACTTTGATACACATAATCTCTTTAGCTCCAGTATTATCTGCAACTTTTAATCTTGAAAAACTTTGAATCATACATTCGCTCCTGTAGTAAGAATAGTTTTTAATCTAAAAGATTTTGTTTTAGATAATGGTCTACACTCAACAGCAACTACAGTGTCACCAACTTTTAATTCTGATTTTTCATCGTGAATTAAGTACTTCTTAAATCTTTTTACAGTTTTGTGATATCTAGGATGTAAAACTTTTCTTTCTACTAATACAGAAGCAGTTTTTTGTCCAGCAACTGTTACCACAACACCATGGATTTCTCTTTTATGTGAATTCATAATTTTAATCCTTATTTAGCTGCTGTAATAGCAGTTTGAATTTTAGCTATATCTTTTTTTACAACTTTTAATTCATTTGTGTTTGTTAATTGCATTGTTTTTAACTTAGTTTTAAGTTCAAAAAGTAGCACCTTCTTCTCTTTTAATAAAGCAGTTAGCTCAGCTAAATTCTTAGTATTAATATCAGAATAATTCATTTTCACCCTCTGTTGTTACAATCTTTGTTTTAAAAGGAAGTTTAGCTTGTGCAAGAGCAAATGCTTCTCTAGCTAATTCTTCTGGCACTCCTGCCATTTCAAAACAAATTCTACCTGGTTTAATATTCATAACATATTTATCTACAGAACCTTTACCCTTACCCATTCTTGTTTCAAGAGG
>JAYELQ010000259.1:0-2066 GCA_034717655.1 Campylobacterota bacterium | reverse complement strand
CTTCTTTCTAGTTGTTGTGCTATATTTTCAGCAGCTAATTGACCAGAAATAAAAGGTTTTCTTTCCTCTTTGATGTTTACAGCAATATCTTTACCAACTAGTGATTTAAGATTATTTTTTAGTTTTTCAACATCTGCACCTTTTTTACCAATGATAATACCAGGTCTAGCCGCAACTATAGTAACTCTAACTTTTTTAGTAGTTCTTTCTATAATAGTTTGTGCAACACCAGCATAGTAAAGTTCTTTTTTAACGAACTTTCTAATTTTATCATCTTCAGCGATATTTGTAGGCATTGTAGATTTATTTGGAAACCATCTGCTTTCCCAGTTTCTATTTATACCTAATCTAAGTCCAATAGGATTTACTTTTTGACCCATTACTTATCTCCTTCTATTGCATTTACTTCAACATATATATGTGCCATTGGCTTATGTTTTGGAGATGCACTTCCTCTTGCTCTTGGAGTAAATCTCTTAAGAACTGGACCTCTATCAACTCTACAACTTGTTACAACTGCTTCTTCTGGTTCTAATCCAGAGTTAGCTACTGCTGAAGCAATAACTTTTGAAATGATACCAGCTGCTTTATTTGGTGTAAATTCTAAAGATGCGATAGCAACTTCTGCATTCATACTTTGAACTTCTCTTGCAATTAGTCTAGCTTTTATAGGAGATAATCTTACAAATTTTAATGTAGCTTTACCCATTTACTATTAACCTACCTTTCTTTGTACAGAACCTTTGTGACCTTTAAAAGTTCTTGTTGGTGCAAATTCACCTAATTTATATCCAATGTGATTTTCAGTAATCATAACTGGAACAAAATTTCTACCATTATGTACATTAAATGTAAGACCTATCATATCAGGTAATACCATACTTCTTCTTGACCATGTTTTAATTGGTTTTTTATCACCAGACTCAACAGCTTTAGCTACTTTTTTAGCTAAATGAGAATCAATAAATGGACCTTTTTTTATACTTCTTGCCATTATATTACCTTATTTCTTTTTTCTTGAAATGATTAATTTATCACTAGCTTTTTTCTTTCTAGTTTTATAACCTTTAGTTGGCATACCCCATGGAGTAACTGGATGTCTACCTGAATTAGTTTTACCTTCTCCACCACCATGAGGATGATCAATAGGGTTCATCGCAGAACCTCTAGTTTGAGGTCTAATACCTAAGTGTCTTTGTCTACCAGCTTTTCCAACTACCATATTAGAGAAATCTTCATTTCCTACTATACCAACTGTTGCCATACAAACACCAAGAATTTTTCTCATTTCACCAGATGGAAGTCTTAATATAATATATTTATCTTCTCTACCCATAACTTGTGCATACCCACCAGCAGACCTAGCTATTTGTCCACCTTTTCCAGGCTTCATCTCGATATTATGTACCATTGTTCCCACAGGAATATTTGATAGTTTCATAGTATTACCAGGTAAAATATCAAGTCCAGATTCAGCAGATTGTACTGTATCTCCAACACTTAATCCAGAAGGTTGTATTATATATCTTTTCTCACCATCTGCATAGTTTATAAGACAAATTCTACAGTTTCTGTATGGGTCATATTCTACAGTGGCTACTGTACCTGGAATATTAAATTTATTTCTTTTGAAATCAATAATTCTATATTGTTTTTTTGCACCAGCTTCTTTGTGTCTTGAAGTGATTCTACCATTATTATTTCTACCTGCAGTTGCTTTTACTTTTACAAGTAAACTTTTTACTGTTGGTTTAGAAGTAATATCAGAAGTATCCATAACAGACATAAATCTTCTAGCAGGTGTTATAGGTCTAAATTTTTTAATTGCCATTTCTCAATTCTCCTAATTATGCTGAAAGGTTCGCAATTTCTGCGCCTTCTGGTAGTGTTACATAGAATTTTTTGAAATCTGGTCTTGAACCTAATCTTCCTCTAAATCTTTTTACTTTACCACTTTGTCTTAAAGAATTAACTTTTTTTGGTGTTACACCAAAAAACTCTTTGAAAACTTCTTTTAAACTATTTTTAGTCATTCTAGTACTTGTTTGTACAACAATCACACCAGA
>JAYELQ010000258.1:0-6788 GCA_034717655.1 Campylobacterota bacterium | reverse complement strand
AATTATAAAAAATTATGGCATTAATAGACTTACAAAAAATCAATAAAAAATATGATATCAAAGTTATTTTGAAAGATGTATATTTTTCACTTCAAGATAAACAAAGAGTTGCTATTATAGGGCAAAATGGTCAAGGTAAATCAACTCTAATGAAGATTATAACAAAAGAGGTAGAGATTGATAATGGAGAGATATCTATAGATAAATCATTAAAAATTGAGATGTTAGAACAACAACCAAAGTTTAAAGATGGTATGAGTGTAAGAGATGCTATTGAGGAGCAGTTAGTTGAACTAAAAGCTGCTCAAAGGGAGTATGAAAAGATATCTTTAGCTTTAATAGATGATTATGAAAATGAAGAGCTTTTAGCTATACAATCAAAATTAACAACATTTTTAGACCATCATAATGCTTGGGATTTAGAAAATAAAATTCAAAGAGTTTTATTAGAATTTAATCTAAAAGATTATGAGCATAAAGATGTATCACTTCTAAGTGGTGGGGAGCAAAGAAGAGTTGGATTAGCTGGATTAATTTTGAAAAAACCTGATATATTATTACTTGATGAGCCTACAAATCATCTTGATGTTTATATGGTTGAATTTTTAGAAACTATACTTTTAAAAGAGAAATTTACACTTTTATTTATATCTCACGATAGATATTTTTTAGATAATATAGCTACAAATATAATAGAGATAGATAATGGGGAGCTTACTAAATATACAGGTGGATATAAAGATTATCTTATTCAAAAAGAGCAAATGATATCAAACCTACAAAAAGAACACGAAAATTTAGTAAGTAAACTAAGAGCAGAAGCACACTGGATGCAACACGGTGTTACAGCAAGAAGAAAAAGAAATGTATTAAGAAAAGATAACTATTTTGCTTTAAAAGAGCAAGTTAAAAACAATCCAGCAAAAATCAATAAAATGAAATTAGATTTACAAAGGGAGCAAAAGTCATTTAATAATGGGGATACTCAAAATAAAAAGAAAATGTTATTTGAACTAGATAATGTTTATGTAACTTTGGGAAATAAACCAATATTAAAAGATTTTACTACAAGAATTTTACAAAAAGATACTATTGCTATAGTTGGACCAAATGGAGCTGGGAAATCTACTATATTAAAAGTATTTTTAGAGAGATTAAAAATAGACAAAGGTAGTTTTAAAAAAGGTGATTTTAAAGTTGGATATTTTGACCAACACAGAGAGATGCTTGATGAATCAAAAACAATTGTAGAGGTTTTTTGTCCTAATGGTGGTGATAGAGTAGAGTTAAGTGATGGTAGAAACTTACATGTATTTGGATATCTAAAAAACTTTCTTTTCCCTAGAGAATATCTTGATAAAAAAGTAGATGTTTTAAGTGGTGGTGAAAAAAACCGTATAGCTTTAGCTTTATTATTTACTAAGAAATTTGATGTTTTAATTATGGATGAGCCTACAAATGATTTAGATATCCCTACTATTAATATTCTTGAGCAATATTTATCATCTTTTCAAGGGGCTTTGATATTTGTAAGTCACGATAGATATTTTGTAGATAAAATTGCCAAAAAATTATATATATTTAAAGGTGATGGATTACTTGAAGAGAGTTATCAAAAATATAGTGAGTATTTAGAAGATGAAAAAGATATTTTATATCTAAAAGAGTTAGAGGAAAAAGAGCAACAAAAAAAAGAAAATTTAAAAACTAAAGAGATAGAAAAACCAAAACCAACACCTATAAAAGAGAAAACAAAATTAACTTATAATGATAAAAGAGATTATGAACTTCTACCAAAAGAGATAGAGAAGTTAGAAAATAAGATAGATGAGTTAAACAGCTGTATGTTAGACCCTAAATGTTATGAGCAAAAAGGTTTAGTAGCTTTAAGTCAAGAGTTAGATGATACAAATAAAATATATGAACATAAAGTTGATAGATTTTTAGAGATAGAAGAGTTGATAGGTTAAAAGGGGAAGTTATGTTAAAAAGATGTGATGAGGTTGATTATGAGATAATGGGTAATGACCTACAAGTAGTAGAAGTGGAGTTAGACCCAGATGAAACAGTAATAGCAGAAGCAGGGGCTATGGTATGGATGGAACAAGATATTAGTTTTGAAGCAAAAATGGGAGATGGGAGTAATCCTGAAAGTGGTTTTATATCAAATCTATTTAGTGGAATAGGTAGAATGATAACAGGTGAGTCACTTTTTATGACACATTTTAGCCATAAAGGTAGAAGTGGAAAAAGAAAAGTAGCTTTTGCTTCATCTATACCAGGAAGAATACTTGATATAGATTTAAGTACTTCAGGTGGAGAGATACTTTGTCAAAAAGATTCTTTTTTGTGTGCTGCTAAAGGTACATCTTTGGAGATAGCACTTCAACAAAAATTAGGTGCTGGTTTTTTTGGTGGAGAGGGTTTTATTTTACAACGAATAAAAGGTGATGGTATGGTCTTTTTACAAGCTGGTGGAACTCAAGTTATAAAAGAGTTAGAGGTAGATGAAGTGTTAAGAGTTGATACGGGTTGTGTTACTGCATTTACACCAGAAGTTGATTTTAGTATAGCACGAGCTGGAAATCTAAAATCTATGATTTTTGGAGGTGAAGGGATATTTTTGGCTACTTTAAAAGGTCCGGGTATGGTAGTATTACAATCGTTACCTTTTTCTAAATTAGCAGATAGAATATATAGTGTTTCATCTCATAATATAGATGGTTCTTCACAAGGTCAATCAACAGGTATTGGGAATATGTTTGAGAGATAATCTCATTAGTAATAAAAAAAGAGAAGAGTAATAACTCTTCTCTTTGTAAAAAATAAGAAAGTATATATTATCTTTTTGAGAATTGAGGACTTCTTCTGGCTTTTCTTCTTCCTGGCTTCTTTCTTTCAACAACTCTAGCATCTCTAGTAAGTAAACCGTGAGGCTTAAGAATTGTTCTGAATTGTTCATCATAAGCAACTAATGCTCTTGATATACCGTGTCTTAAAGCATCAGCTTGAGCAGAGTATCCACCACCTAATGTTTTTGCTACGATATTTACAGATTCTAATTGTTTAGAAACTTCTAATGGTTGTCTAACTCTTTTTTTAAGAGCTTCGTGACCACCTAGCCATACATTTAAAGGTTGACCATTTACAGTAATATCACCTTTTCCAACTTCTAACCAAACTTTAGCTATAGCTCTTTTTCTTCTTCCTGTTGCATAAACTTTTGCCATCTAATTATCCTTGTACTTGTGCTGTATGTGGGTGGTTCTCACCATCATAAACTTTTAAATTTTTAAGTATTTTTGCACCTAATCTTGTTTTTGGTAACATACCTCTAGTTGCTAGTTTAAATAACTTTTCAGGGTTTTTTTCTAACATATCAGACATTTTATGTGTTTTTGTAGAACCAAAATAACCAGAGTGTGTAAAGTAATTTTTATCTTCTAATTTTGTACCTGTAAATTTAACTTTACTAGCATTTATAATAACAACATTGTCTCCACAATCAACATTTGGACTAAAAGAAGGTTTGTTTTTACCTCTTAAAATTGTAGCAACTTCTGTAATTAGCCTACCGAAAATTTTATCTGTAGCGTCTATTACAATCCAGTCTTTTTTAACATCTACTTGATGTATACTTTGAGTAAATTTCATCTGAAATATATCCTTTCTTGAAAATAAGTTTGGAAGTATATTGAATTTATACTTATAATTAACTGAATTTAAGTGTTTTATAAGATTTTATATAAAAAATATATAATATTAATTCAGTTTATGATAAAATAATATATAGTTATTTAAATAAAAGAATTTTTAGTTGTCTTTATATAAAAAAATATTTGGATATTTTTTAATCCTATTCTCTTTATCTGTTATTATACTTATTGGATTTCCACAGATTTATTCATCTAATAATAGTGGTAGAATAGATAAAGAGATAAAAATAAAATAAATGTATATTTTATAAATTTATTAGATATTGTTGAGAAAGATTTACAAAATTAGCAAATGAGGGGTAATGAAAATGGGTCAAGATATATTAAAATATGAATCAAAAGTATGGCAAACAGCAGATTTGCTAATAGGTGCGGGTATTAAGCAGAGTGATTTTCCAAAATATATGATGCCATTTTTTGCATTGATTATGGTGGAGAGTAGATTTTCAAGAATGGGAGATGAACTCAAAGAGGAACTTAAAGCAAGTGGTGATGACTTATCTATAGATGATTTTATAGATGAGATTAAAGACCAAGAGAAAGGTTATAACACATATCTATTTGAACATAACAAAACACTAAACGATATTTGTAAAAACGATAAAACTTTTGATATAGATTTTAATAACTACCTAAAGGGTTTTGATGGTGAAACACAAGATTTACTAGGGGTAGATAAAAATACAGGGGAAGATAAATATCTTGATATTTCAGGTATAGCAGGACTTCTTAACAACAAAAAAATACTTTTCTCTTTTGTAAAGTCGTGGAGTGAGATAGACTTAAAACCATTTAACAATAGTGAGATAACAACACTAGAAGAGCATATAAAAAGAAAATGGGCAGATATATCAGCAGAAACAGCAGGAGAGCAATACACACCAGATGATGTTATATCGCTAATCTCGGAGATTATTTTGTCTAAGACCTCAACAAGTGAAGACTTTTTAAGTATATATGACCCTACTTGTGGTGGTGGTAATATGCTTTATGGTGTAGAGGATAGAGTAAACCAAACATATCCAAATAGACCAACAGCAACTTATGGGCAAGATTGGAACGATGCTTTATATGCTTTGGCAAAGATTGAGAGTAGGTTTAGAAAAAATGCTTATATAGAGTATGGCAATACTTTAGTTGACCAAAAGTTTCAAGATAAAGAGTTTGATGTAGTGGTAGCAAATCCACCTTATGGGGTTGATTGGAAAGGTTTTAAATTTGATATAGTTCAAGATAAAACAGGAAGATTTCACGACCTACCAGCCGTAAGCGATGGACAACTACTGTTTATGCAACATCTTATATCTAAGATGGGTTTAGAGGGTATGGGGGTAGTTGTACACAATGGTTCAACACTTTTTAGTGGAGATGCAGGGAGTGGAGAGAGCAACATAAGAAAATGGATGTTTGATACAGACATAGTAGAAGCTATCATTCAGCTACCAACTGATGAGTTTTTTAACACTGGAATTTTTACATATCTTTGGGTGCTTAACAAAGATAAAAAAGAGAACCATAAAAACAAAGTTATTATGATAAACGCTAGTGAAAAATGTACACCTATGAAAAAGAACAAAGGTAAAAAAAGAAAAGAAGTAGATACACTTAGCCGTATAGATATAGTCAAAACACTTACAGATTTTGAAGATAACGACTATGCAAAAGTATTTGATAAAGAGTTTTTTTACTTTAACAAACAAGCACTTATACTTACAAATATTGATTATAAAGATAGAACTATAGAAAGTATCATAAACACAAAGAAAAAATCTATTAAACTAACACCACTAAAAATAGTACAAGATGAGATAATTATAGATAAATTTTTAGAAACTGATATATCACAACTTGACAAGATAAAAGATACTATCAAAGAGCTAGATTACAAAGAGAAAGATTTAAAAGTATATATTAGTGAAAATTTGTATTATTTTTATGATGAAGATAAAGAAACGATAATCAAGCAAGATGATGAGGTGCAAGAGGAGTTAGGTTGTGGAAAAATAGTAGTAAAATCAAGTTTTAAAAAAGCTACCAAAACAAAAGAAGAAACTATAACTATTACAGTTGAATTAACACCTGATTATCAAAAAGATTATGAGATAGTTGAATATAGCAAAGATGAAGAGCAAAACCAAAAAAACATAGATGATTTTATGGCTAAATATATCACTAAACCTTTTGTACTTTTAGATAATGTAGTGGGTGTAGAGATAAATTTCAATAAGATATTTTATAAGCCTGAGCAGTTGCGACCACTTGAAGATATACTAAGCGATATAAAAAATATAAATGATAATTTGAATGACCTTGAAAGTGAATTGGATTTATGACACAAGAAAATATTTTAATAAAATTAAAAGAACAAAAAAATTTTATTCAAGAAACATACGAAGTTGATAAGATTGGGATTTTTGGTAGTTATGCAAAAAATAAACAAACCCAAAATAGCGATATAGATATTTATGTAGAATTTCATCATAAAACATTTGATAATCTAGCAGGTCTTTGGAATTTTTTGGAAAATTTATATCAAAAGAAGATTGATTTAATTCATAAGCATAAAAATAATAACCAAGTTATTATAAACAATATTCAAAAAGAGGTTATTTATGGATAAAGCAAATTTAAATGAATTGATTAAATTTATTTTAGAAAGTCTAAAACTTATTAAGAGTAGATTTAAAACTATAAATTCAAGTGATGACTTCTTAAAAGATGATGATGGACTTATGCGACTTGATGCTATTTCAATGAGATTACAAGCTATTGGGGAAGCTTTAAAAAATATTGATAAAAGAGATAGAGAATTTTTATTAAAGATAGCAAGTGAAACTTATTGGAGCAATATTATAAAAACAAGAGAAATATTGAGCCATCATTATATTGATATAGATTCTGAAATTATATATTTTATTTGTGATGAAAAATTAGAAGAGTTAGAAAAAAATGTTTTAATTCTTGAAAGTGAATTATAGTTATCATATTTTTTAAACTTCATAACTATAATTCACTTTCAAGAATTAAAACATTTTTTTCTAACTCTTCTAATTTTTCATCACAAATAAAATA
>JAYELQ010000257.1:0-6834 GCA_034717655.1 Campylobacterota bacterium | reverse complement strand
TTTTTACAAACACTAAAGTATATTTTGGATGAAGTTGAATATATTAAAAACTACAAAGTTAAACTTATGTTTTATATATCTATCTATTGCGTAAGACGGCTCAATGAGGTTTTAACAATAGAGTGGGACGAAGTGAATTTAAAAGAGAAATATATCATAGTTCCTGAAAATAAAACAAAAAACAATCGCCCATCTAAGTTTTTTATAAATGATAAAATTGTTTTACTGCTTAAGCAAATAAAAAATGACAATCCAAATGATGAGTATGTTTTTCAGTCTAATATAAAAAGAAAAGATAAATCAATGCCTTATATGGTTCAATCAACTATGCGAGACCAACACAGAAAGATTTTATCAAAATTGGTTGACAAAGCTAAACTTGAATTTCAACCAAAACAAAAATGGTCAAATAAAAATCAAACCATTTATAATCTAATGATACACGATTATAGACACTTTTTTGGACAAATAATGCGACCAATTTTAAAAGATGAATTACTAATAAAAACTGTTCTAACTCATACAGATAGAGATATAACAACACGATACAGTCAATATACATTTCAGATGAGTAAAGAAGTGCTAGAACAATATTATAATTTATTGACAGACTGATTTTTCTCTGTCTACCTAAGGACTTATCCCCACTATTCATTTAAAATAAAATCATAGATTTTATTACATTGCTATTGGGAGTATTTGGAAATTGATTTGATTTTCAATCAATATAATAAATCTTCTTTATCATTTTTAATTTTTGTTAGCACACCACAAAAAACATATCTCTTACAATCTTTTTAAAATACCTATTCGTTAGTTTTGGTTTTTAATCATTTCAGTCTAACAAATTATTTGCTGATACTAAAATAAAATCTTCAATGCTTCATATTTTTATTTTATTATAAGTAAAAATTCATTCCTTACATTCTTACAAAAACCCGACAAACTAACGAAAGAGGTAAAACCTTAAAAAGATTAAGAGAGGTTTATTTTTTCTTAAAATTAAAAGTAAGAAGCTAACAATCCCCTCAAAATCTTCAAAAAAGGTAAAACAAAAAACTTAAAGGATTGAAGATGACACATACACAGATAGAAAACTACTTTATAGATATTAAAGGTATCAACGAAGCAAAAAAAATTTATAAGAAGTTAGCAAAGCTTTTACACCCAGATATGGATGATGGAGATACGGAGAGTTTTAAATTATTAAACAACATTTACAATGATATTATCGAAAATAAAATCTATTTCTCAGATGATACTAAATTTGACATAGAGTTAGAAAAAATTATTTCACAAATTCTACACTATGAAAATATTATTATTGAAGTTGTTGGCAGTTGGATTTGGTTAAGTGGAGATACTAAAATTATCAAAGATAAATTAAAAGAGTTAAATTTCAGATGGGCAAAAAATAAGAAAATGTGGTATTTTGGAGAAAAAATTAAAAATGGTGGTAAAACTAAATCTATGGAAGATATAAAATCAAAATATGGATGCCAAACTGTTAAGACAAAAGAAAAAGGGAAACTAACAGCATAAAAGGTAGGTTATATCTACCTTTTATTAAAATTATAAAATTTCTCTTATGAGTATCAATTTTTATTTTACTTTTATCAAATAGTTATATACCATATAGTATAAAAAATTTAAAAGGCAAAGAATGATTAAGAAAAATAATTATAAATTAAAAAATATGATACTTAAAAAACAAAATAAAAAACTAATTAAGAGTTTAGAAATTTACTATGAAATGTTAAACGATTTTGATTTTGAATGGCGACAGCAAAAATGGATACTTTCAAATATAGAAAGATTATTAAAAAATAAAATATAGTATTTAAATTAAATTACTTTGATTTTTGCTTCATTTAGATAAAATAATGTCTATTCATAAAAAAGAAAAGGTATTATAAAAGTGTCTATGTTCCAAAAGTCAGTTTTAAAAAGTATTACTCAAAATGAAAGTGTTGTTGCTATAAGGTGGGCAGAATATCAAAAGTATTTAACCAAAATTGACTATATTAAAAAAGTTAAAGAAGAAAAATTTCAAACTGAATTTTTACAGCTTATTTTTGAAAATTGTTTGGGCTATACAATGGATAGCACCAATCCAAATGATTTTAATTTGGAAAGAGAAAAGAAAAATGAAACTGATGGGAAAAAAGCAGATGGTGTAATATCTGTAAATAATGAAATTGTTGGAGTGGTTGAGTTAAAAGGGCAAGATACAAAAAATTTAGATAAAATTGAAATTCAAGCTTTTAACTATCATAATTCACACTCTAATTCTAAATACATTATTATTTCAAACTTTGATGAGTTAAGATTTTATATTGATAAAAAAACTGCTTATGAAAAATTTAATTTGTTTAATTTATCTTATGAAGATTTTAAAAAACTTCATTTACTAATCTCTTATGAGAGTATCAAAGATAATATACCTTTAAAATTAAAAGAAAAAACAGCTTCATTTGAAGAAGATATATCAAAAAATCTTTATAAAGATTTTTCTATTTTTAGAACACACTTATTTGAAAATTTAGTTAAAAACAATGAGTTAGATAAATCTTTATTGCTTAGACTTACTCAAAAATTATGTGATAGAATTATTTTTATTTTATTCGCAGAAGATAGGGGACTGCTAACTGCTAACACTATAAAAGAAATAAGAGAAGAATTTAACAATCAAAGATTTACAGATTATTCTTTATATGATATTTATAAATTTTATTTTGAAGCTATAAATATTGGAAATCCTAAACTTAATATACCTAAATATAATGGTGGTTTATTTGCTACTGATACTATTTTAGATAATTTGATTATAGATGATAATATTTTAGATATAGAGGCTCAAAAGTTAAGTGATTATGATTTTGAGAGTGATATATCAGTAAATATTTTGGGGCATATATTTGAACAGAGTTTAACAGATTTAGAGGAGATAAATGCTTCAATAAATGAAACAGAATTTGATAAGACAAAATCAAAAAGAAAAAAAGATGGTGTATTTTATACCCCTGAATATATCACTAAATATATTGTTGATAATACATTAGGGAAACTTTGTAGTAATAAAAGAGAAGAGTTAAAAATATCAGAAGTTATTGCTCCAAAAAACCCAAAGAAACTAAATAAAACAGAACAAAAAATAAAAGAAAATTTAGATGTATATAAAAGTTGGTTATTTGATTTAAAGATTTTAGATCCTGCTTGTGGAAGTGGAGCATTTTTAAATCAAGCTTTGGAATTTTTAATAAAAGAGCATACTAACCTTCAAAATGATTTATCACTTATGGGAGATTTATTTGCTGTTTATACAGTTGAAGAGAGTGTTTTAGAAAATAATTTATATGGTGTAGATATAAATGAAGATGCTGTTGAAATTGCTAAACTTTCTTTATGGTTAAGAACCGCCACAAAAGGAAGAGAGCTTACAAAACTTGCTGATAAAATACTTTGTGGAAATAGTCTTATAGATGATAAAAGTATTGTAGATAATACTTTTGTATGGGAAGAAGAATTTAAAGAAGTATTTGAAAAAGGTGGTTTTGATATTATTATTGGTAATCCACCTTATGGAGCAAAATTATCAAAAAAAGAAAAAGATTATTTTAATAAAACATTTGAAACAGTTGAATATCAAATTGATACATATACTTTATTTATGGAACAAGCATACAATCTTTTACAAACAAATGGAAAGTTAGGTTATATTGTTCCATCTACTTGGCTTACAATGTTTTACTTTAAAGATTTAAGAAAATATTTAATTGATAATACATATTTTGAAAGAGTATTATTATTTAGATATCAAGTTTTTGCTGATGTGACAGCTGAAACTTCAATTATTACATTATCAAAAAATCAAATTAAAAATAAGAATATATCAATAAACTATTATGATAAATTAGAAGAGATAGAAAAAAGAGAATATAAAAATATCTCTCAAACTGATTGGACTAATAGTTATGAATTAGGATTTAATATATTATTTGGTGGAGATAAATTGAAAGTTATTACCAATATAGTTAAAAATACAGTAGAATTGGAAAGCATTGCCAATGTAACAGTTGGGATAAAACCATATCAAACCAACAAAGGAACTCCAAAGCAAACAAAAGAAGATGTAAAGAATAGAGTATATGACGCAAATTATAAACTTGATAGTTTATATTATAACTATATTGTAGGTGGGAGTATTACAAAATTTAATATTATCCCATTAAAAACTAATTGGTTGAAATATGGAGTATTCTTAGCAGAACCAAGACAAAGTTTAAATTTCTTTCAAACTAAAATTATGGTTAGACAAACAAGTGATAAAATCATATCATCTATAGATTATGAAGGATTATTGTCTTTAAATAATGTTCATAATATTGTAATGAAAAGTGATATATTAAAATATGAAACTTTAGTTTGTATATTGAATTCCAAACTTATGAATTTCTATTATAAGTTTTTAGTCCCTGAGGAGGGAAGAGTGTTTGCGGAAGTTAAAGCAGTAAATCTAAAAAGACTACCAATAAAAAATATTGATAAAGATTGTAATCAAAGTATATTTATTGAGCAATCAAACTTAATGCTTAAATTAAATAAAAAACTACAACAAACAAAACAAAACTTTATCAATGAGTTAGAACTTGAAAAAATACCTAAAAAACTACAATCATTTGAAGGTTTGGAGTTTGAAGATTTTGTAAAAGAGTATAAAAAAGCAAAAAAAATAAAGTTTGCTGATAAGTTAGAAGAAAGAAATTTTAAAAATGACTGGAATGCTCTTTTTGAAAATGACAAAAAAGAGATTTTAGAGGTTCAAGCTCAAATCAATATAACAGATAAAGAAATTGATAATATGATTTATAAGTTGTATGGGCTTAATGAAGAAGAAGTTAAAATTGTTGAAGGTGTTTAATATAACTTATTTTTTCTTACACTTATTAGGTTTTAAATTATTTTGACAACTATTGTCAGGCGTGGTTCTTTTATGACTTTTTACAACTGTTCCATTTCTTTTTTTATACTTTTTAACTTTAATTATTGAAGGCATACCATCCCCTTTTTTATTTTAATTTTAGCATAGTTTTTTAATTTATACAAAAAATATTACAAATTGACATATTTTTTAATTAAAAATAAAAATTATAGTAGAATATATAAAATTTAAAACAAAGGATAAGATTTTGAATAAATTAGATAAATATTTTGAAGAATTACTTATTTATATGGCAAGTCAAATTGAAGAAAATGCTTCAACCTTACATAATACTACTTTTAATTTTAATTTATTTCACTCAATACAAACTGATAATAAAGAAGTTAAGGATGGCGAAGATTTAATATCTTTAAAATCTATTATAAAAATAAATGATAATAAGATAATTGAAAAAATTTTAATGAAAGCATTAAATGAAAAATGTATAGAATATACAACTATGAGTGGAGGCAATTTTAATAGTATAGGACTTACTGAAAATGGTTTTAGAAGATATAAAGCAATAAAACTCAATAGGAAAGAAAATAAGAAAATTTTTTTTACTTACCCAATAGATAAAATTATTATACCTATACTTATATCATTGATAACAGCAGTATTGGCTTCTTATATTACTTCAAATATTCAAAATACTAAACTTAATGAAGAAATACAAAATCTAAGAAAGGATATAGAATGGATAAAGTTAAACAAATAGAACTAAAATGTATATTTTGTGGTTCTACTGATTTTGATTTACCATATGAGAATTATGAACCAAAAGAAAATGAAAATTTAAAATGTGATAGTTGTGGTAAATTAAATATATATAATGACTTATTTGAAGTAGCAAAAGAAGAAGGCATTGAAGAAGTTAAAAAAGATGTGTCGAATGAAATAAAAAAAATGATTAAAAAGTTTAAACTAAATTGATAAAGCTGGAATAAAAGTTATATTGATATTTTTTTCAAAATATTAGCAATCATTATTTTATCTTTTTCTATCTTTTTTTGATTTTTTAAATTTGCTTTAATGTCAATATCAGTTACATTTTTAAAATTAAAAACTATTAAATTATTTTTATGATAACTTACCTTAATATCTAAGTCAGATACAGAGTTTATAATCTCCATACTTCTGTTGATTTTTAATTTAGCAGTTGAAAAATATACTTTTTTTGCTTCAAAAATCTCTATAAATTTATCTAAATATAAAAGCAGTTTTCTACTTTCTAAATTGTTATATGATTTTAAATATTCATAAAGTCGTTGAGCAAACAAAGATGATAAATTTTCATTTATAAATGTTGTATCTATTTTTGTCCAGTTCTTTTTTTGGTTGATTAGATTAAAAAATTGTTTTGTTATTTTGATATCTAAAGTGTTTCTATATCCTTTGTTTATAGTGATAGATTTTATTAGTTGTATCTTTTTCCACTCTTTTAAATTTCCTTTTTTTGTAATATAATTATTTAGTATAATTGGCTCTATTAAGACACTTTGGCTATCTTTGATAATTTTACTTAATGGATGAGTTTTTCTGTTGTGATACCCCATTAAATCAATCAATTTACTATATTTAACAGATATAATATTACTATTGTTTTGAATTTTATTTTTGTTCTTTTGTGCTAAATAATAAATTGAATTTAAAAATTTAAGTTGTTGGAGATTAAAATTATTCAACTTAGCTTTTATTAAACTATTGGCTTTGTGTATTGTATATATTCTTTTTTCTTCCATATTTTACCTTTGAAACTTAATGTATAAAAATTATTATAAAATATAAAACTCAAAAAGTAAAATAAAAATAACCCAACATATCAAATACTTAACATTTCAATTCAAATAATC
>JAYELQ010000256.1:0-6875 GCA_034717655.1 Campylobacterota bacterium | reverse complement strand
GTCTATAATTTCAATAACATTAGGATTAGCAATATTTGATTTAGCAAAACAGATATTTGAACATGAAGTTTTATTTCACTCTTTTCAATATCCAGAAGATAAACAATATAAAGTTTTAGGAAAATTTTTAATATCTATCATTATAGCATTATCTATAGAAACGTTAATGGTTGTTTTTAAAATAGCATTAAGTGATTATAAAGAGATGCTATCTGCTTTTTATTTAATAATAGGAACTACTGTTATGATAGTTGGATTAGCTTATTTTTACAAAGTATTTGATAATTCAAAAGATAAAGAGATTTAACTCTTTTTATCTTTATTGTATTCTATAGTTTCTAATTTCCAATTCGTATCATTTGGTTTCTTACTATAAAAATCTATTATATATTTTTCATTTTTAATTGTTAATAAAACACACTCTGTTTTATTTTTATTTCTAGCACATATCTCTCCTGGGTTTAAGTATAAAGTGTTGTTTTTATAATTGTGTTCAAATTGGTGTGTATGGCCAGATATAATAATATCTGTATCTGGAGTTAAATATATAGGTATATGCATAAGTTTAAAATTAATATCTTTGATTTTAAAATAATAAGGTTCTTTATTAATATTAAATTCTTTTTGATATTTGATTAAATTATAGTCATTATTTCCAAATACACTTGTATATATTAAACCAGAGTTTTTTAGTAACTCTAAATTTTCAATTATTTCTAAATCACCTGCATGAATAATATATGTAGCACCTTTTAATTTTAACATATCTATTGCATTTTTTGTTAAATCAGGCTTTTTATGTGAATCTGATAGTACTGCCAATTTCATCATTGTATAAAACCTTTTTTCATATAATATCATAAATTGAATAAACTAAATATAAATTTTGGAATTTAGCTTAAAAACTCTTTAAATATTCCATTTATTATGATATAATCCGATAAATTTATTAATCTTAATATTATTTTAAGATTTAATTTACAATAAGGATATAATTTATGAGAATATTATTAGTAGAAGATGAAAGTACATTAAATAGAACACTTCAAGAAGGATTACAAGATTTTGGTTATCAAGTTGATATTGCTGAAAACTTTAAAGATGCTGAATATTTTATAGAAATTAGAAATTATGACTTAGTTTTAACAGATTGGATGTTGCCAGATGGAGATGGTTTAGAATTAACTAAGATTATTAAAAATAGAAGTGGAAGAACAACTGTTGTAATAGTTAGTGCAAGAGATGACAAAGAGAGTGAAATTACTGCTTTAAAAACAGGAGCTGATGATTATATTAAAAAACCATTTGATTTTGATATATTACTTGCAAGAATAGAGTGTAGATTAAGATTTGGTGGAACAAATGTTATAACTATTGAAAACTTAGCTATAAATCCAGATGAAGAGAAAATAACTTATGATGGTATTGAAATTGAATTAAAAGGTAAGCCTTTTGAAGTTCTAACTCATTTAGCTAGACATAGAGACCAAATAGTTTCAAAAGAGCAATTGCTTGATGCAATTTGGGAAGAACCTGAATTAGTAACACCAAATGTAATAGAGGTTGCGATAAATCAGATTAGACAAAAAATGGATAAACCATTAAAAATATCTACTATAGAAACAATAAGAAGAAGAGGTTATAGATTTTGCTACCCTCCAAAGGTAGAATCTTAATTTTATGAAAAATAAAAGTATATATAAACAATTTTCTCAAAAAATTATATATGCTACTACTTTCTTTGTAGTTGTTTTATCTTTCATATTTTATGGATTTACAAAATCTATGATATATGAAGATATCGCTACTCAACTTATAAAAGATGCCCGTTTAATTATAGAATTAACACATAGTTCAAAAGTAAAAAATCAAGATTTAAAAGTTTTAACAACAGATGATACTAGTATTGATATAGTAAAATTATCTTCTAAGCCATTGGAAAATATTAGAAAATATACAAAAAATAATCATCATTATATAGAACTATTACACCCTTTTGATATAAATAGTTTTAAATATATAAAATTAACTAGAAATATAGATAATTCAAATAAAATATTAAATAGTATTTTTAGTAATCTTATTTTTTTAAGTTTAGGTGGTATGATACTTATAATTATGTATGCTTTTGCTGTTTCTAGAACATTGCTATTTCCTATTATAAAAATCACTAAAAAACTTTCAAATATGAATGAAAATTCATTAAGTAAAATAGATACAAAAACTTTACCAGTAGAGTTCCAACCATTAGCAAATTCTATAAATATTTTAACTAATAAAATTGAAAATTATGTTAAATATCAAAAAGAGTTATTTATAGGTACAGCACATGAGTTAAAAACACCTTTGGCAGTTATGAAATTAAAAAGTCAAGTAACATTAAGAAAGCCAAGAGAGCAAGAAAAATATGAAGAGGTTTTAAATCTTTTTATTTCAGAAATAGATGCTATGAATGATATGGTAAGTTCTGTTTTAAATATGGGTAGGCAAGAGGGTGCTCAATTTGAAAAGCCAATAGAGTTAGATATTATATCTTATTTAAAGGATAAAATAGAGGGGTTTAAACTATTATCTAAAGAAAAAGATATAGAGTTTATTTTTAAAACAGATATTAAGCTTTTTATAACTACTATCCAAAAAACACTATTAACTCAAATTATTCAAAATTTTATTCAAAATGCTATTAAATTTACACCTAATAATAAACAGATAATTTTAGAGGTTAAAAAAGATAATTCTAAAATTATAATTCAGGTTTTAGATGAAGGTGTAGGGATTGATGAATCTTTAGATTTGTTTGCACCATTTAAAAGAGTTGGTGAAAAACAAGGTGCAGGTTTAGGATTATTTTTAGCTAAAAGTGCATCAGATACATTAGGTTCTATTATATCACTTAAAAATAGAGATGATAAAAAAGGTACAATAGCTACTTTAATACTAGAATCAAAACCAAGTTGTAAAATTAAATAAAGCTAATTTATTATAGTATTTAAAGCATATTTTAGATAGTATAATATATTAATTTTAAAAAAAGGTTAGATAGATATGAGTTTAAAAGAGAATGTTGATTATATAAAAGAGGAGATATCTACACAAGAAACTTTTCTTGAAAAGTTTTTACAATTTGAGAAGTTTTATAAAAAATATAAAAAAGTTATTTTTGGAGTTATCTCTGTATCTGTTTTATCTTTTATTGGGCTTACTATTTCAGACTATGTAAAAGAACAAGATTTAATAAGAGATAATATGATGTTTAATAAAGTGTTATCTAATGGTGAAGATAAAATATCATTAGAATATCTAAAACAAAATAATCAACAATTATATAAATTAGCAATATATATTAAAACTAAAGATAGCTCTACAGATTTAGAGTTTTTAAAAGAATTAAGTATATATAGTGAAGCTATAAAAGAGAATAATATTGATAAAATATCTTCTGTAAGTGTTAAGGAAGATTTTTTATTAAAAGATTTTGCTATTTTTAACAAGGCTTTAATTCAGGCACAAAATGGAAAATACAAAGAAGCAAAAGAAACATTATCTGTTATTGCAATAACTTCAGATATTAGAGAATTAGTTGATATGTTAAATCATTTTTTATTAACAAAATAATTTATATAAAATATGAAAAAATTTAATTATCTATTAATATCTTCTATAGCTGTTTCTTTATTTATAAATAGTTGTAGTTCAAGACAATATTTTGAACCAAAATCAGTAGATGAAAACTATACAGCTAAAATAGAAGAGTTAGATTTTAATATAATTGACTTTAGAGTTGATAGTGCTATTCTTGAAAATTATAAATATATAACAAAAGATGGTATATCTAAAGAGTCATTAGAAAATAATTTTCGATTTTTAAATCAAAATAACTCTACAGTTTTAGCATCTGATAGAAATAATACTTTACTTATAAAAGACAATGATAAAGTTAATAAAATTAGATTTAATAGTAATATTATCTCTGCTAGTTCTAATGAGAAATATATAGCACTATCTTTTATTGATAACTCTATATCTTTATATGATAGAGATAGTAATAAAACAGTATTTAAAGAGTATATAAAAGAGTCTTTATTAAATGATACAAAAATAGCAAATCCAATATTTTTAAACTCTTTAATTATGTACCCTACTTTAGATGGTAAAATAATAATATTAGATATAGAAACAAAAAAAATCTCAAATATATTAAATCTTGACCCAGAAAATAATATAAATAATATAATTATATTATCTACAATAGGAGATACATTAGTTTCTGCAACATCAACAAAAATATTCTCTTTTGTTTCTGGAAGATTAAATCAAAAAGATTTTAATATTAAACAAATTATGATTGAAAGTGAATATATATATTTAGTTACTTTAGAAGGTTTAATTGTCAAACTAGACAAAAACTTAAAAGAGATATCTAGTCAAAAGTTTAAATTTGCTAATTTTCATACTCTAGGAAATAGTAAAGAGTATATTTATTCTTTAGAATCTCAAGGATATATAGTAAGACTAGATAAAGATTTAAATAGTAGTAAGGTTATGGGATTTGAATTTGATAATGAAGAAAAATCTATCTCTATAGGAGATAAATTATATTATGAAGATAAAGTTATAGAGTTAAAATAGAGTTTTAGGGGAACTATTTGTAATATGATAGTAATAAAAATCATATTTATTACTATAATATTTTAATAAAATATCTTGTAAAGTAGGTTCTATAGATGGTGTAAACCAAGCATTATTTGATGTTATAATTATATAGTTAGTGTTCAAGTTTTGATATATCTTATCTGTTGTTGCTTCATAACATATAGCATTTCTAAATTTAATACCTTTTATATTAAAAGTTGTTGGGTTTTTTGCAACTTCATAATCTTTAGCTCCATTATAAAAAGTATTATTTATGAAATCTCTTATAATTTTTGGAAATGGAACAGCTTCACCAAATGGTACAAGAACAACTTTATTTGCTATATCTATTTTTTCATTTTGAAATAGGTATGTCGAATTAAATATATTATTATCTTCTAAATATAAAGCACCTGTTATTATTGATATATCTTTAGAATAATCTTTTAGTTTATTAAATAAATCTTTATCTTTATTTAAAATTAAAGGGAAAGCAGTTTCAGGAAAAATAATAATGTCATTATTATTTTTAATAGCTTTTTCTATTTTAAGTAGATTATCTTTTATTATAGAGTATCTATAGTTTTTATCCCATCTATTTTCTTGAGCTATATGAGTATTATTTAATACTATTTTTAAGTTAAGTTTTTTTATATTTTTATTTAGATTAAGTTGAGTAGATATTCCTAATGATAAAATAGATAATATATATATGTATAGTGATATTTTTAATTTATCTCTATTTTTATAACCATATATCAATATAGCAGTAGAGATTAGAACAATTAAAAGAGAGATTTTATTTGTAGATATATATGTATTTATAAATGGTAACTCTATTTTAAACCAATTAAATCCAAAAGGTTCAATATAACTTAAAATAAAAAAGTATACTACTTTATATATTATATTATTAAAAATAGCTGCAAAATAAAATATTATTCCATAAATTATACCTATACCTATAATAGCAATTGGTATAATATATATTAATTCATAATATATAAAACTATACCCAATCCAATAAAACCATAATATCCCAATTATAAAACCAGTAGAAAAGAGTTCTTTTTTATTTAAATTAAGAAGTAGGTAAAAAGCATATAAAATTATAACTGTATCTAATATTTCATATGATATATTAAAATACTCTAAATATATAAATAATGAGAATAAAATAGCTGTAAATATTGATTTTATAGTAAACATAAGGATATTTTACCATAAATATTTATATTTATAATAAAATAATCATATTTTAAATTTTTATTAAAGTTTCTTTTGGTAATATTAAATTCATACAAATAATAAAGGAAATAATATGAATAAAGCAGATTTTATAGCAGCAGTTGCAGATAAAGCAGGTTTATCTAAAAAAGATGCCACATCAGCAGTTGAAGCATCAATTGAAGTGATTACAGAGACATTAGC
Source organism: Campylobacterota bacterium (assembly GCA_034717655.1). Classification (GTDB taxonomy): domain Bacteria; phylum Campylobacterota; class Campylobacteria; order Campylobacterales; family Arcobacteraceae; genus JAIOSF01. Next base: position 812 of record JAYELQ010000256.1, on the reverse strand, counting down.
ATCAGGTGATAGTGTATCATTTATAGGTTTTGGTTCATTTTCAGTATCTAAAAGAGCAGCTAGAGATGGTGTAAATCCTTCAACAGGTGCAAAAATTAAAATAGCTTCTTCTAATGTAGCTAAATTTAAAGTTGGAGCAAAACTAAAAGAAGCTGTTAATAAAAAATAGTTTTATAATATAGCATATTCTTAATATTAAGAATATGGTATAAAATACATCACAGTTTCATAAATTCCTTCCATATAGTGTCTTATATAAATCTTATATCTATTATTTATATTTAATATTTTTTTAGGTATTTTATACCAATCTTCTGCTTTATGATAAATACAAATAGCTAAAATAGGTTTATTATTTCTTATAGTTTTTTCTGCTCCATCTATAGCATCTTGTTCTGCCCCTTCAATATCTAGTTTTATAAAATCAACTTTCTCTTTTACAATATTATCTATAGTATCTATATTTAATGCTTGAAAGTTATGGTCACAATTATTTTGTTTTATTTGAGAATTGGTAGTTTTTATTTTTTTAGAACCTAATCCACAGTTTATAAACTCTATATTTTTAATATCTCCAAAATCTCTTTTTGCTATATTAATATGCAATTGATTTGGTTCAATAAGATAAGTTTTTTTAAAATTAGGATAATTCTTTATTATATTTGGAGTAGTATCCCCTACATATCCACCACCATCTATAAATACTATATTATCTATTTTTGGAACTATATCTTTATCAAAATATTGGTTATCAAAATCATTTTTAAATCCATCCATAAATTTATAATCAAATGATATTTTAAAATTAATAA
>JAYELQ010000255.1:0-6986 GCA_034717655.1 Campylobacterota bacterium | reverse complement strand
TCTGTAATACTAAAGTTACCTAAAGTATCAGTATTTACACCTGTATCAGCTCCACAATAGAATATATCTGCATTTGCAACATATCCATCTATAGCTTTACCTGTAATAGTACTTAATTCTGGAGTAGTATTATTATTGTCATCAACAACAGTACTATTACTACCTCCACATCCTATAAATACGGCTGCAGCAACGGCTGCAGATAATTTTATTTTTAAATTCATTTACTCTCCTTATATAACCTACTAAAATTATAACATAAAAATATTTATATTTCCATAGTAAGAATAACTTTTTTTTATTTTAAGTTTTTTTGGTTATGAAAGTGTAATAAACCAAACCGACTAAAGTCGGTAAAAGGTACTGACTTGCCTTAATCATCTACAATGATAACGGATAAGTTGTACTTATTTTCACGATAAATTATTAAAATGAATTAAATACTAAACTTTTAGTTTGTATAGCTATCTCTAACTCTTCATTTGTAGGTATTACCAATATTTTATATGGGGCATTTTTATTTTGAATTTCACCTAACCCTTTTAACTCTTTATTTTTCTTTTTATCTATATCATAACTTATAGCATCTCTTACTAGATGTGAATTTTCCCCAATACCACCTGTAAATACAACTGCATCAACTCTATTTAATACCTCTTTATATGCCCCAACATACTTTTTGACTCTATATGCAAACATTTTTATAGCTAAAAGTGAAAGTTCATCTTTATTGTTTGCTTTTTTGATTATCTGCCTTAAATCACTATTATTACAAATACCTTTAAATCCAGATTCTTTATTTAACATAGTATCTATCTTTTTAGGCTCTATCCCTAATTGATTTTCAAGATATAATATAATCTCAGGGTCAATATCACCACATCTAGTACCCATCATAAGCCCCTCTAAAGGTGTAAATCCCATAGATGTATCTATAGATTTTCCATTTTTAATAGCCGTTATACTATCTCCATTTCCTAAATGTATAGTTATAATATTTAATTTATTTAAAGGTTTTTTAAGATATTTTGATGTTTCTTTTGCTATATAATGGTGTGATGTTCCGTGAAATCCATATTTTCTTATAGAGTGTTTTTCATATAATTGATAAGGGATAGGGTATATATAAGTTTCTTTTGGGATAGTTTGATGAAAAGCAGTATCAAATACAGCAACTTGCTTTGCTTTTGGAACTAAAATCTTAGATATTTTTATACCTTCTAAATTTGATGGATTATGTAAAGGTGCTAAAGGGATAAGTTTCTCTATCTCTTTTATAACTTTATCATCTATTAATACTGGTTTTGAAAATTTCTCTCCACCGTGTACTACTCTATGACCAAATGCTTCTATATTCTCTATTTTTTTAATAAACTTGCCATCAATTAGCTTTTTAAATATAGATTTAAAAGCGATATGAAAATCTTTTACTTCCTCTTCTATACCCTCATAAACTAGTTTATTATTTTTTGATTTAAAAAGTTTGTATTTAATAGATGAACTACCTGAATTTAAAACTAATATCATTTTCTTCTCCATTTATTTTATGATATTATATTTTATTATTTTTTATTAATATTGTCAATTATAATTAATAAATATATGTCACTGTTTTGTAATATATTATTATAATGTCCCTAGAAAAACAAACCACTTAGTTTAATATTCTTATTCTAAAAGTTATAATAGAATATAAAACAAGTAAAAAAGAGGGATAAATTATTATGAGTACAAAAAGAAAAATATATAGTGCCGATTTTAAAGCAAAATTAGTTTTAGAAGTTTTAGAGGGCGAAAAGACTTTAAATGAAATTGCAAGTAAATATGAGATATTATCAAAAAATCTTCAAAATTGGAAGAAGCAGTTTTTAGAAAATATATCGCTACAGTTAAAAAGAATAATAGATCAGTTTTTAATGAACTAAGAAATGTATTAGATGGAAAATATTATGAGCCTTGTTTACTTGGATGCTGAATGGTTACGATGTTTTTATTGATTTATTTTGAGATTAGATTAAGTTGGTTTTTGTGGGTGCTGAATGGTTACAGTTGTTTTTGTTGTTAAGAACAAGATAATTAATCTTATTCTTAATGTTTGCTTGGTTTGTTTTAGAAATTTGATCGGATTTACCTACCCCATAGCTAAAGCAAGGGGCTTTACACTACTTCTTGGTAAAAAATAGCAATATAATCAATAATATATGTTAGTTAAAATTAATTAATATTGAAGACCTATATATTCAGTAACAATAGAATATAAAGCAGGGATATCTGTTTTACCTACAAATCCATCTATACCTATTCTATTCATTTTATCTTTTACAGCATCTGTAGTCATACTAGAGTTTACAACAACTGGTATATGATTATAAATGGGGCTTTCTTTTATAAATTTAGCAACTTGATAACCGTCAGTTCCTGGCATCTCAATATCTGTAATAATAAGACCTATCTCATTTGGCTCATACTCATCTATTCTTTCTAATAACTCTCCCCCATCATCAGCTATTAAATATCTTGCTTTTGCTTTTTTTAGAAATTGAGACATAACTTCTCTTGCAACAGCACTATCTTCTGCTACTAAAATAACTTTATCTGTTTTTACAGGTTTAGTCACATATCTATTTAAATCTGAAGCATTAATATCTGTCCAACCGATATCTGAAAGTAATTGCTCTGCATTAAATACTGTACATAGATGGTCTTTACCAGCAACTTCAATATAAGTAGTATATGTAATTTTAGAGTTTTGATTTTCAGAATTAATAAGTTCACCAGTTGTTTTTTCAATAATATTTAACATATTTTTTACTAAAAATCCAACTTGTTTATGATTAAATTCACAAAATATAATTAGTTTATATTCATTTATAGGTAATGATTCATAACCTAACCATACATCAAGATTTATAAGTGTTACAGGTTCTCCTCTAATAGTACCAATACCCTCAATAACATTTGTTTCTCTTGGTGTATCTGTAATTCTTATCTCTTCTGTTATTATAAAAGCTTTAATTTTTGCAATATTAATTGCGTAAATATCACCATGTCCAGTATAAAAAACTGCTAATTGTTGAACATTTCTAAGGTGTGCTTGAGTTAATTGTTCTACACTATCGCTAATCTCACTCATATAATTTCCTTTATCTTTTTAAAGTTGTCTATTTTATGTTATTTTATCTATTTTTCACTTAATAGTTTTTGAATTGTAAGGCTACACATATATAATCCAAAACTACCTGTAACACCTACAAAACTCCCCATATCTTTACACATTGCTAATTCACTACTAAATATAACTTTAAAATTTTTATTAAATTTAATTTTTTTTAACTCTTCTCTTATTTTCTTTGCAAAAGGGTCGTTGTAAGTTTTAAAAATATTTATATACTCTATTTTTGAACTATCTATCCTTTTTGCACTTCCAGTTGTAGATATAAGTTTTTTATGATATCTTCTAATTATCTCTATTTTAGGTTTTATATCATCAATTGCATCTAAAATCAAATCAAATTCATTCATATCAAAAGTTTCCAACCAATCTAAATCAATTTTTTTATCTATTGTTTTTATATTTGGATATAGAGTTTTTAGATGTTCTACTTTAGATACACCTATAGCATCACTACCTATTTGCCTATTTTGATTTGTTTCATCAAAAATATCAAAATCAACAATAGTTATATTCGTAACTCCACTTCTATATAAACAATCTAAAGCATAACCACCAACTCCACCAACTCCTAAAATGATTATTTTAGCATTTTGTAGTTTTGAAAAATCATCTCCAAATATTTTTTTACATCTATCGTATCTCATTAATAGATTAACTTCTCTTTTAAAAGTGCTTGTTTTATTTTATATATTTGATTATGCTTATTATTACACCATAAAGGGGATAATAAACTATCATCACTTATACCTGCTGTTACTCTTGAGATAGATATATTATCAGGTAATAGCTTAATAGATTTAACTAAAGTATCTATATAAAGCTCTTCTGTTATTGGTGTAAAGTTTCCATTTAAATAAGTAGCTGTTAAACTTGTATTTTTAACGACATATAAAGGGTGGAATTTTATAGAATCTATACCTAAGTTTATAGTTTCTTTTACACCATTTATCATCATCTCTTGAGTTTCACAAGGTAACCCAAATATCATATGACCACAAACCAATAAACCTCTATCTTTTGTTTTTTTTATCCAAGTTACAACATTTTCAAAATTATGACCACGATTTATTTTTTCTAATGTTTTATCATAAATTGACTGAATACCATACTCCACCCATATCTCTTTTGTTTTATTTAACTCTTCTAAATAATCTAGTGTTTCTTCAGTTATAGAATCGCTTCTTGTCCCTATACTTAAACCCACAACATCATCAAAACTCAAAGCTTCACTATAAAGTGCTTTTAGAGTATCTAATGGAGCATAAGTATTTGTAAACGATTGAAAATAAACTATAAATTTTTTAGCATTATGTTTATTTTGTAGTTTCTCTTTTGTTTCTTTAAATTGAGTATGTAACTCTAATATTTGTTTTTCTAAATAGGGGTTTTCTTTACTATTTAAATTTAATTTAAATTTTGATTTATCTATCATATTTGGTGAAAAGGATTCATTTTCACAAAAGCTACAACCACCTTTTGTGATTGTACCATCTATATTGGGACAAGTAAACCCAGATATGCTTATAGGTATTTTATATACTTTTTCACCATACTTATTTTTCCAGTATCTACCTATTGTATTTAAATGTTTCAAACTATATAGCCTATGTTACAAAGTAGTCGCCATCAAAACTAACTAAAGAATATTTTCTATCTCTACCCAATGCATCTTTTAGGTTATCTAATGAAAGATATTCTAAACTATCAGCTTCAATATACTCTTCTACTTCATCTTTTGTTTTTACAGCATTTATTAATTCCTCTTTTGTAGGTGTATCAATACCATAAAAACAAGGGTGTGCTATCATAGGTGATGCAACTCTAAAATGAACCTCTTTAGCACCTGCATCTTTAAGCATTCTTACTATTCTTTTACTTGTAGTTCCCCTTACAATAGAGTCATCTATAACTATTAAAACTTTACCTTCGATTAATGACTTCATAGGGCTTAGTTTCATTTTTACTTTCATATTTCTCATAGCTTGAGTTGGTTCTATAAAAGTTCTTCCAACATAATGATTTCTAATTATACCTAATTCAAATGGTATCCCACTCTCTTTTGCATAACCTAAAGCAGATGGTACTCCACTATCAGGAACAGGTATTACCATATCTGCTTTTATATTATCTTTTTTATCATTATTAGCTAAAATTTTACCCATATTTTCTCTCATAGAATATACACTTTTACCATCTATATCACTATCTGGTCTTGCAAAATATATATATTCAAAAGCACAAGGTCTAAACTCTTTTGTATCATCTAACATAATAGATTCAGGTTCCTCATTCTCTTTTGAAAATATCAACATCTCACCGGGTTTAACATCTCGTTCAAATGTAGCATCAACAAGGTCAAAACAACAAGTTTCACTAGCTATTATCCAACCCCCTGATTTAAGTTTACCAATACTCAAAGGTCTAATACCGTGTGGGTCTCTTACAACAAAAAGTTTACTTCTACTTTGAATAATAAAATTATAAGCACCTTTTACTTTTGTTAATGATTTTATAATTCTATCTTTTAATCTATCTTTACTAGATTTAGCAATAAGGTGTATAAGATTTTCTGTATCCATACCTGTTTGAAATATAGAACCCTCATCTATAAGTCTTTGTCTTACTTCATCTTTATTTATAAGATTACCATTATGAACTATAGATATCTCACCTAATTTATATTTAGCTTGTATAGGTTGTGCATCAAAAATAGAATCACCACCTGCTGTTGAGTATCTATTATGACCTATTGCCATATTTCCTTTTAATACATCAAATACCTCTTTATCAAAAACATCTCTTACAAAACCTCTATCTTTTACAGTTACTATCTTTTCATCATCTCCACCAGCACTAATACCAGTAGCTTCATGCCCTCTATGTTGCATAGCAAACAAAGAAGCTGATGCTAGTTTTGCAGCATCATTATTTCCAAAAATCCCAACTATAGCACACATATTATAATCCTAAACAATCGTTAATACTATATAGGTCTGCTTTTTGATTTACGAGCCATTTAGATGCTTTTATAGCACCTTTGCTAAAAGTGTTTCTAGATGTCGCTGTATGATTTAATTCTATAAACTCCCCATCATTATAAAATCCAGCAGTATGACGACCAACAATATCACCACCTCTTAAACTCATAACACCTATCTCATCTTTTGTTCTAGCACCTATAATACCATCTCTACCTGATACTCTTACTTTATCTAAGTCTAAACCTCTAGCATTAGCTGCGTGTTCTGCTAATGTAAGAGCTGTTCCACTTGGTGCATCAACTTTATGATGGTGATGTTGTTCTACAATTTCACAATCAAAATCTTCTAATGTTTTTGAAGCTATTGATACTAATTTATTTAATACAGCAACCCCTAAACTCATATTTGTAGCATAAAGAATAGGTACTACCTTACTAGCTTCAATTAAAAGATTTTTTTGATGTTCTGAAAAACCAGTTGTTGCTATAACTAATGGTTTACCACTATTTGCATTTATAACTGTATTTAATAACTCTTCAGTTGCTTTAGGGGCAGAGAAATCTATAATTACATCAGATGCATCAATCATAGTTTGCATATCATTTGTTACTACTACTTCATCTGGTACTGTTTTTTTTAAATCATCAAAAACATGTAAACTTGATACACATGCCGATTCATCATTTGCTAAATCATCTATAAGTAGTGACCCAACTCTTCCTGTACTTCCTAAAATTCCAACTTTTAACATATTTTACCTTCATAGAGTTTAATTTATATCGCATTATACCTATTTTTATTTAATCTATAGAAAATTATTTATAAATAGT
>JAYELQ010000254.1:0-7037 GCA_034717655.1 Campylobacterota bacterium | reverse complement strand
GATGCATCTAGTAAAAATTAATTAGGTATAGGTAAAAATGGAACCAATTCTTAAATTTATAAACAATCTAAACTCTGGACAAAGAGCAGTTATTATTGGTGGTTTTTCTATACTATTTTTATTTTTAATGGGCTTATTGGTTTATTCTAATCTAAAATCTCAGGATGAAAAACTTAACTTTACTATTGCTACTAATTTAACTAAAAATCAAGTTATGATGGCAAGTAATGAATTAGAAGCTTCAAACATACCTTTTACTGTAATAGGTAGTGGAAATCGTTTAACACTAAAAACAAATCAAATGAATATAAATTTAGCAAAAATTAAATTAATAACAAGTGAAGCATCTACTCATACTCAAACAGGTTGGGAAATATTTGATAATAGTTCATTGGGTACAACAAATTTTGAAAATAATATAAAATATTTAAGAGCTACAGAGGGGGAGCTTAGTCGTTCTTTAGAGTCTTTATCTGGTGTTTTATCTGCTACAGTAAAAATAGCTATACCAAAAGAATCAGTATTTACTGAAAAAAATATTCTTCCTAGTGCTTCTGCTGTATTAACTTTAAGAGAAGGGATTGCTTTAACTCAAAAACAAATCGGTGGTATTAAAAACTTTATTGCATCAGCTATCCCAAAACTAGAAGAAAAAAATATTAAATTAATAAATCAAAATGGTACTTTATTGGAACAATCTCAAGAAGATATAGATGGTATGAAATATATTCAGCATGAAAAATATAAATCTAAATTAGAAAGTGATTATGAAAATAAAATAATTGCTTTATTAAAACCTTTTATAGGAAGTCAAAGGGTAATAGCAAGAGTATCTATTGACTTAGATTACACAAAACAAGATATAAGTGAAGAGATATATAATCCAGAAGGTACTATAAGAAGTCAGCAAAATACAGAAACAACTTCAAATAAAGAGGGACTTGGAGAGAATGAAAAAAAAGTAGCTCCTGGTTTAAATGCTAATATTGAAGAAACAGATAATAAAACAACTTCAAATATAAAATCAAAATCTTCAACTGAAGAAGCACGAAATGTTACAAATTATGAGATATCAAAAAAAATAATAAATCAAAAAAATAGTGCTTATGCAAAGATATCAAAATTAACAACAGCAGTAACTTTCGATGAGTCTATTTTAGAAAAGATAGAAAATAAAGAGGAGTTTTTACAAAATATTAATTTAGTAGTTCAAGAAGCTGTAGGTTATCAAGAAGAAAGAGGAGATAGAGTTACTGTAAAAGCATTTAAATTTATTGGTCTTAAACCATTTGGAACAGAAGTTGAAAGTGAGACATCTTCTAATAGTGGTATGACATTAGGGGCAGATTCTACAAAAAGTGTTATACAAGAATACGGTGAATATATTCAATATCTTATTGCTTCAATACTATTATTTATATTTTATAAAAAGTTTATTGCTAATAATGATATAAATCTTCTTGAAGATGGTCAAGGTGCTAATAAAGAAAAAGATAAAGATGAGGAGTTATATGACTTTGCTGCAGATAGTTTTGATGAATTATCTGAAAATAATAGATTAAAAGCAAAAATAAAAACTCAAATTGCTAATAATATTGATGGATTAGATAGTGAAGAGATGGCAAAGTATGAGCTATTAATAGAAGAGATTGATGATGTTGTTTCTAATAATCCAGAAGATATATCTCAAATGATTGAGATGTTATTAGACAGTGGAAGTACAGCTATTAATCCACCTAAAAAAGGATAATTTAAATGGCAAATAAAGAAGCAAACTTTGACCTTTTAAAAGGTATGTCTATGTTGGAAAAGGTTGCAAATTTCTTAATACTTATTGGGGAAGAGGCAACAGTTAAAATATTTCAAAATTTACCTAAAAATATAGTTGAAGATTTGTCAATTGCAATTACACAAGTTAAATCTATTGATAAGGCAACATCTTTAGCTATATTAGAAGAGTTTCATATTTTTATTAAATCAAATGCATATATAAGTTCTGGTGGATTTGAATATGCTAAAGATATACTTTATAAATCACTTGGTAAAGCTGAAGCAGATGCTGTTTTAGCAAAATTAGCAAGAATGCAAGAAGCTCAACAAGCTTTTGCATATTTGGATAATATTGACCCAAAGCAGTTAGCAGATTTTATTAAAGATGAATCACCACAAACTATAGCAGTTGTATTATCACATATGGATGCAGTAGATGCTTCTGCTGTATTAAGTAAGTTAGATGATACATTAAAGGTAAAAATAAGTATGCAGATGGCAACTATAAAAGATGTTTCTCCTAGTATTGTTCAATCTATGTCTAATGTTTTAGAGAAAAAACTAGAGTCTTTACTTGCTTCGATTGTAACTGTTGGTGGAGTTAAATCTGTTGCTGATATGCTTAATAAAATGGGACCAAAAGCTACAGATATACTTGATAATATTGAAGGTATAGATCCTGCATTAGCTGGAAAAATAAAAGAAAATATGTTTATTTTTGAAGACTTATTAGCTTTAGAACAGCCTTATATTATGAAAGTTATAGGAAATGTAGAAACAGAAGATTTAACAGTTGCTTTAAAAAATTCACCCCCAGAAGAGATGAATATAATTTTAGGGGCTATGTCTCAAAGAGCTAAAGACAGATTTAATGAGGAGTTTGAGATGTTGGGTAAAACAAAAATTAAAGATATTGAAGAGGCTCAAAAGAAAATATTAGAAGTTGCTATGAGACTACTTGATAGTGGTGAAATAGAACGAGCAGAAGAGGAGGAATAAAATAATGAATTCAAATAATGTAAACTCTAATTCTAAAATTATTAAATCTCAATCAGATGTAGAACCTTATCGTTTAGGTAATTTTATAGGTAATGATAATCCAAATAATAAAATTAATTCTAATGTAACTTTAAATGATAAGTCTATTAATGGTAATGTAGACCCTGTTTTAATAGAGGTAAAGAATCTACAAAAAGCTATGCTACAAATATCTGAGAAAGTTACATTAATAGAAAATAATGGAATTAAAGGTAGAGATTTAGACCAACAAGTTGTTGTAGCTATGAAAGATTTAAAAAACTATGCTAATTTTTTTGAACAAGCAATTTTTCAAATGGAAAATAAATTATTAAAAACATCAGTTTCAATAGCTCAAAAGATTATTTCAATTGAGATAGGTGAAAACTCTTCTAAAATTGCTAAAGAAACTATTAATAATATTTTATCAAAGATAAAAACAGCTTCAAAAGTAACAATACATTTAAATCCAAAAGATTATGTTGTTTTAAAAACAGAATTGAATTTTGAAAGTTTTGTAACACTTCAAGAAGATGTTAATGTATCTCCAGGAGGAGTAGTTATAGCTAGTGACTTAGGAAACTTTGATGGTAATATTGAAGCAAAAGTACAAACAATGTTGGAATCTTTAGATGCAGTGATATAAATCTAAAGTATTTTATGCTATAATAAAAAAAAGAAAATAAAGATAAATATTATGGAATTTACAGAAAAAGATTATAATGCCTTAGTAGATAGTGAAATTGTTGTTGATGTTATATTAGGACATACTGATATTAATGTTCGTGATTTTTTAAATTTTGCTGAGGGAGATATTTTAGCATTAGAAAAGATTGCTGGTGAAGGTGGAGATATCTATGTAAATCAGCGTATTTTAGGTACGGGAGATATTATTGTAATAGATGAAAGACTAGCAATAAGGGTACAAGATGCAATGGATTCTGAAAAAGTTGTTAATTTCTTTTTTGATGAAAAATCTATATAAAAGGATATTCTTATGGAAATAGATGGTGTAATAACAAATAGTCAAACAGGTGTAGATGGTAATAGTTATACAAGTTCTGTTAGTAATGACCAATTAACAAATGAAGATTTTTTAAGATTAATGATAGAAGAGATGAAAATGCAAGATCCAACTAAACCTATGGATAGTGCTCAGCTTATGGATAGTCAACTTCAGATGTCTTCTATTCAAGCAAATACAAGTATGTCTAATGCTATGTTATCTTTACAATCTTCTTATGCAAATGCTGCATTATCTACTTCTGCTGCAATGATAGGACATATTGTAGAAAATGGAACTATAGGTGATGATGGATATGTAAAATCTTTTCAAGTTAATTCTGTAGAGAGTAGAGATGGAGAATTATCTTTAAATGTAAGACAAATGATAGGTGTAGTTGATGGATTAAAGGATAGTCAAACTAATGAAGTGATACAATATGATTCATTGGGTGTATTAAGTGATAATCCAGATATCAAAGTTGTTCTTGATGCTCAAAATAGATTTACATTTAATGAAGATGGAACAATAAAGCTTGCAAATGTAAGTGATAATGAAATTATTACAGATGAAGATATAATAAATAGATATGCTTATGCTGGATATCAACCTCAATATTCAGAAAATATAGAAAATATAAGTATGGCAAGTGTTACAAAAATAAATAGTTAAGTTTTATAATTAAAATAATTTAAACCAAAACAAAGGAGTTATTATGGTTGGAGCATTATGGACAGGAATATCGGGGCTTAGTGGAGCTCAGACGGCATTGGACAATGAATCAAATAATATAGCGAATGTTAATACAGTAGGTTATAAAGCATCTAGAATATCTTTTGCAGATCAGATGTATCAAGATCATATAGGTAAGGGTGTAAGCTCATATGCTGTAGAGAAACTCTATACACAAGGAAATTTAAAAGTTACTGGAGTTAGTTATGATATGGCTCTCTCAGGGGATGGTTTTTTTCTTGTAAATGATGGTTCACAAGATTATTTTACAAGAGCAGGAAACTTCCGTATGGGAGACCCTGGAAATCTTCAAACAGCTGGTGGTTTGGGAGTTCAAGGTTGGGCTATGCAACCTTTACAAGATGAAGATATAGAGGGTAGTGATAATAATGCTAAACAATTTACAAATGATTATAGTAAATTGTTAGGAAATCAAATTGTTCAAGGTGATAATAATATTAAAACTATCACGGCAAAAGCTACAGATTATACAAAAACTGCTATATCTGATGATATGGATTTATATGCAGGGGCAGGGCCTAAAACAGCATCTACAAAAATATCTGATGTAGAGCTTCTTGTAACAAAATATAATCAAGAGTTATTGACTTATGCAAATACAAATCCAAAACCAACAGCAACTGAATCTAAAGTTCAAAGAGATATGGTAGATTTTAATTTTACTGCAGATACTTATACAGCTGGTGTTCAAGATGCAGCTACAAAAGATTTAGATATTGGAGATGAAATTTATGCTTGGGTAGATGGTATAAAATATTCACAAAGCTTTGATACAGATGACCAAACTACTATGGAACTACTTGTAAATAAATTATCTAATATACCAGGTATTAATGCATATATAACAGATGGTGATACTACTAATGATGCAACATTAAGTAAAGAGCCTTATCAGTTAAATACACAAGATACAACAGGTAAAGTTGTAATAGAGTCTCTTATTCCAGGGCAACAAATAAGAGTTACAGAAATTGGTATTGTTGATGCATCTGCAGGTAATGCTGTAACTAAAGGAAGCCTTTCTACATTTCAAGAAGCGGTTCAAGGTACAGGGCTTGGTGCTATAGCATCTGCACAAAAAGCTATGTCTGAAGCTATTTCAGGTAAACAACAAGATGTTTATACTCCAACTAAATTAACAGGTAAAGATGCAAGTGGTAATTCAGTTGCTGCAACTGATCTTCAGTATTCGATATCTATTTATGATAAAACATTACAAAAAGATATTATGATTCCTAATGATGGATTAGATGATACTACAGCTATTCCTTTATCTCTAGGTGCAACTAGTAGTCCAGCTACAAGTGCAGAAGTAGATGCAATCGTTGCTTTAATTAATGCAAATGATTTAACAGATGATAATGAATTATCTGATTATGTAAAAGCATATAATATTAATGGTAATTTAGTTATTAAAACAAAAGATGAAAATTATGATATTGAATACACTAGTGATATGAAAGATATTGGAGGTGCAGTAACTCCTCTAGATGTTCCTAGAAATCCTAATTTAAGTGGTAGAGAGGGTGCAGCAGCTGAATGTTTGGCTATAACAACAACTATAAACCAAACAGCTACAAAAAGTGATCTTCAATTAAGACTTGATACTTTAGGTATAACAGATAGTGCTTTTGGTGAATTTTCTGTAGATAGTTCTGGGATTATTACTATGAAACAAGATGGAGCTGATTATGCTATTGGACAAGTGGCAATTGCTAAGTTTACAGATAATAGAGGATTAGAACCAGCTGGAGATAATCTTGTAATAGAGTCAAATAGAAGTGGTAAAGCGATGTATAATCTTAATAATGATAAAACAGCAGATTTAAGAGGTGGAACTTTAGAGTTATCAAACTCTGATTTAAGTGAGTCATTAGTAAACTTAATGGTATTTCAAAGAGCTTTTGAAGCAAATTCAAAAACTATATCAACATCAGATCAAATTCTAACTACATTAATTCAGTTAAAAAGATAAAAAGGGGTGTTCTAAGTGGATAATTTTATACTTCTATCAATTTTGGGGGTTCTTGCTTTATATTTCTATAGCAATACAAGCACTTATAAATCTCTTTATTATAAAACAATTGAAGAGAAAAAACTATTAGAAGAAAAAAATAAAAACTTAGAACAGTTAAAAGATAAATTTGAAAAACAGATACAATTCTCTTTGTCTACTATTAATGATTCTCAAGATAGTTTGAAGTCGACAAGAGATGACTATCAGGCTTTAAAAATTAAAAATACAGAATTGGAACATCGAAATAAACTACTTCAAGATAGAGTAAATGAACTTTATACATCTGTTGGAAATGTTTCATAAGTTGTTAAAATGAAATTTTTATTTTTATCTTTTTTAGCAACTTCTATTTTATTATCGGATTCTAATACTAATATAACTAAGTCTCAACCAGAAATACTTTTTGAGCATAATACACTTTTAAATAAACAGGAAAAAAGAGATTTAATAGCTACTTTTAATAAAGCTGTTCTTTAT
>JAYELQ010000253.1:0-7069 GCA_034717655.1 Campylobacterota bacterium | reverse complement strand
AAAATGTGATAGATGCAGCTATTAAAAATGAGGTTGAAAAAGTTATAGCTCTATCAACTGATAAAGCATCAAGCCCTATTAATCTATATGGAGCTACAAAACTAGCAAGTGATAAACTTTTTGTAGCAGCTAATAATATGGTAGGGAAAAGAAAAACAAGATTTTCAGTAGTTAGATATGGAAATGTTGTGGATTCAAGGGGTTCTGTAGTACCATTTTTTAAAAAGCTTATAAAAGATGGAGCTAAAGAGTTACCTATTACAGATATGAATATGACAAGATTTCTAATCACATTAGAAGATGGTGTAAATTTTGTATTAAATGATTTTAAAAGAATGCACGGTGGGGAGATATTTATACCCAAAATACCATCTATGAAAATGGTAGATTTAGCTAACTCATTAGCTTCTGATTTACCTCATAAAGTTATAGGGATAAGACCCGGTGAAAAGATGCACGAAGTTATGATAACAGCAGATGATAGAGTAGTAGAATTTGATAGTTATTATGTAATTACTCCAACTATTCAATTTAATCATAAAGTAGAATATACTAAAAATGCATTAGGGGAAAAAGGGGAAGATATAGGTATCGGTTTTGAATATAACTCTTTAAATAATAAAGAATGGCTTTCTAGTGAAGAGTTTTTAGATATGGTAGAGAAATCATAATATGAACTTTATCCCTTATGGTAAACAATCAATTAATCAAAATGATATTGATAGTGTAATAAAAATATTAAAATCAGATTATTTAACAACAGGACCAAAGATAAAAGAGTTTGAAGATGCTATAGCTAACTATTGTGGTGCTAAATATTGTGTAGCTGTATCAAATGGTACTGGTGCTTTACACTTAGCCTCTATCTGTTTATTAAATAAAAATGATAAAGTTATCACGACACCAAATTCTTTTTTAGCTACATCAAACAGTATCTTTTATGTGCAAGCTAAACCTATATTTGTAGATATATCAAAAGATGGTAATATTGACTTAGATTTATGTGAAAAGGAACTTAAAAAAGATAGTTCTATAAAAGCTATATATGGTGTATCTTTTAGTGGAAATATGTTAAACCAAAAGAAATTAAAATATCTAAAAGATACCTATAATATAAAAATACTAGAAGATAATGCTCACTCTATTGGTGCTATATATAATGGGATTAAAGCTGGTAGTTGTAAAAGCTCTGATTGTTCTATATTTTCATTTCATCCTGTAAAACATCTTACTACAGCTGAAGGTGGTGCTATTACAACCAACTCAAAAAAAATTTATAAAAAACTAATTCAACTTCGCTCTCACGGTATGGTTAAAACTCCTGATATGAAACCTTGGGAATATGAGATGAGAGATTTAGGATTTAATTATAGGATTACAGATATTCAATGTGCATTAGGTTTATCACAACTTTCTAAATTAGATAATTTTATAAAAAGAAGATATCAAATAGCAAAAAAATATGATAAAAAATTTAAGAATAGTATTGTAAAACCACTTTATAAGTTTAATAATAAGAAATCATCATACCATCTATATGTAGTACAAGTAGATTTTACTAAATTAAATATAACAAAAGAGAAATTATTTATAAAACTTAGAGAAAAAAATATAGGTATTCAACTTCACTATATCCCTATAAATAAACAATCGTATTATAAAGAGTTAGGTTATGGAGATGAAAAAACTCCTATTATGGATAAATATTATAAAGAGTGTTTTTCACTCCCTATCTATCCACTTTTAAGTGATGATGAACAAAAATATGTTATAAAAAATTTATTAAAGAGTTTAAAATGAAAAAAAATATTGTTATAGTAGGTGGTGGTATTGCAGGTTTAATATCTTCACTATTATTATCTAAAGATAATCGGTATAATATTCATATTATTGAAAAAGATAATGAATTAGGGGGGCTTTTAAAGGCATTTAATTATGGTAAAAGTGGTAAATTTGACTATGGTGCACATAATATTTTAGAAACTGGTATCAAAGATTTGGATAAACTTTTAATTGGATTACTCAAAAAAAGTGAATGGGATATATCGAGTGCTATAAACTCTCAAAGAAGAACATTAACAGGTTTATATTATGATAATGAATTATATGATACATCTGCATATATAGATATTAGAAAAAAAGAGAAAATAAAAGATTATATAGTTGACTTTATGTTACATTTTGAAAATAAAGAGATTGATTTAACAAATGATAATATAAGTGCTTATACCCATGCTAAACAGATATTTGGTTTAAAGATAGCAGATGATATTATAGTCCCTGCATTTTTAAAACTTTTTGGAACTCATCCAAAAGATATGAATAATATGGCTATGTATTTAACTCCTATGCTTAGGGTTGTAATGTTTGATAAAAAAGTGATGGATGATTTATTATTAACAGAAAAAATATCTACTAGTTTAAGTTATCCAGACCAAAATAATTTACCACAAAATATAAGGTCATCATTAAAAGCATACTATCCAAAAAAGTATGGTATCTATAGAGTAATAGAATCTATAAAAAATAAATTATTAAAAAATAATGTTAAAATACATTTAAATACAACCATTATAGATATAAAAAAAGAATCTAATAGTATTTCTAAAGTTAAATTAGATAATAATACTTCTATTAGTAAGCTTAAATATTGTATTTGGTCTGTTGGCTACCTACCACTAACAAAATTATTAAATATTAATATATCTGATTTAAAATATGATAAACATCCTAAAACTGTAATTACTAATATATTAATAGATAAACCACTTAATATAGGAAAACTAAGTTATTTTTATTGTTATGATAATAACTTCAAAACATTTAGATTAAATAATTATATAAACTATTGTAGTGGTGCAAAAAGAGATGGTTTATATCCTGTAAGTATTGAGATGATATTAAAAGAAGAAGATACAAAAGATACAGAAAAAATAAGATTACTAGCAATTGATGAGTTAAAAAGATTTAATATTTTAAAAGATAAAACTAATATATCTTTTAGTAAAACAGAAATCTTAGATTATGGATTTCCATTATTAAGTCAAAATAATATTTCATCAATGAATAAAATGAGAAATAGAGTAAGAAAATTAAATATTACAAACTTAATTAATATAGGTGTATTAGCTGAAAAAAACTTATTTTTTGAAGGTGAAATAAAAAAAGATGCATATAAAAAAATGCAAACAATAATAAATAATTAAGGATTTTAAATGTCATTTGATGAATCGTGGAATAAAAATGTATACTCTTTAGGTAAAAGTATTAATAAATATCCATATGGAGAACTCGTATCTATATTCTTTAATAGCTTAAAGTTTTTACCAGAAAATAAATTACAAAATAAAAAAGATATAAAAGTTTTAGAGATTGGTTGTGGAGCTGGTAATAATTTATGGTTTGTTGATGAAAATGGATTTGATACATACGGTATAGATGGAAGCGAAATAGTGTGTGAATATGCTAAAAAAAACTTATTAGATAGAAACTCTAATGCACAAGTAAAACAAGCTTATTTTAACGATTTACCTTTTGATGATAATTCAATTGATATTATATTTGATAGAGAAGCTACATGTTGTGGAACTTTAGATGATATTAAAGAATCTTGGAATGAGGCAAATAGAGTATTAAAAAAAGGGGGTGTTGTTATATCCTTTTTATTTTCAGATGATAGTCCATATTGTATAAAGGCAAATAATAATGAGTGTATAAATACTAAATTAGAAAATAATACTTTTACAGATTATGAAGAGGGTGCATTTGCAGGACTAGGAAAAGTACATTTTACATCATATGAAGAGATTTCAGAGATATTTCACTTTTGTAATATTAAATTTATTAATAAACATAATAATGAAACTATTTATGATACTTCTAATAATGACTTTAATTATAAGGAGTGGATAATAGTAGGAGTTAAAAAGTGAGTCTATTTATAATAGCTGAAATTGGTATAAACCACAATGGAGATATTAATATTGCTAAAGAGATGATACTAAAAGCAAAAGAGGCTGGAGCAGATTGTGTAAAATTCCAAACATTTAAAGCAGAAGAGTTTGTAAGTGATTCAAAACAAACATATAGATATCAATCTCAAGGTAAATATATAATAGAATCGATGCTAGAGATGTTTAAAAGACACGAATTTAATCAACAAGAATGGAAAGATATAGTTTTATTTTGTAAACAACATAATATTGTATTTAGTTCAACTGCTCAAAATATATCAGATTTAGAATTTTTACTTTCAATTACAGATTTACCATTTATAAAAGTTGGTAGTGATGACTTAACAAATCTTGAACAAATGAGATATTATGCCTCAAAAAAAATACCTATGATTATTTCAGCAGGTATGGCGTATGCTTATGAGATAGAAGATGCTGTAAAAACTATCAAAGATAGTGGAAATGATAATATTACTGTGCTACATTGTATATCATCATATCCAACTCAATCAGAAGATGTAAATCTTAGAAAAATACCAGTTATTAAAGATGCCTTTAATGTTGATGTAGGGTTTTCTGACCATACAATAGGTAGTACTGCAGCTATAGGTTCTGTTTGTATGGGAGCTAAAATTATTGAAAAACATTTTACATTAGATAATAATATGAGTGGACCAGACCATTGGTTTAGTATCAATCCTATAGAACTAAAAAAATATATAGATGATATTAGGTTTATTAAAAATGCTTTAGGTAAAGCTGAACTTAAACCTACTGATAAAGAGATAGAGATGAGAAAAACTGTTCAAAGAAAAATTGTAGCTAAAAATACAATAGTAAAAGGGGAGTTAATAACTAAAAATAATATTGATTATAAAAGAGTTGATAATATAGATAATAATGGTATTGACCCTAAAAACTTTTTATTTATTGAAAATAGAACAGCAAAAAAAGATATACAAAAAAATGAAACTATTACATTGGAAATACTTCAATGATTGATAGATTAAAAAAAAGAAATATCTTTTATCAAAACTATAAAATTATTAATTTTATTAATACAATAGATTTAGAAAAAAAACTAATACTAAAATGGAGAAATAATAAAAATGTAAGAAAATGGATGGTTAATAAAAATCTAATTAACTATAATGAACATAAAAACTATATTATCTCTCTTAAAAAAAATAATCAAAAATTATGTTTCTTAATTAAATCTAAAAACTCATCCTTAGGTATTATTGAATTTGATAAAATTGATTTATATAAAAAAACAGCTTATTTTGGGTTAAACTCTAATATAACAAATAAAGAGATAGGTATTGGCAAAATTTTAATGGAGATATCTATCTATTTAGCTAAAGAAAAAATAGGATTAAAAAAATTAAATTTATATGTATTTACTACTAATAAAAAAGCTATTAACTTATATAATAAATTTAAATTTGAAGTTATAAAAGAGAAAAAACATATATCTAAACATTTCTATTATATGGAAAAAATTTTATGATTATATCAGCCCACCAGCCAGCATATAATCCGTGGCTTGGATTTATACATAAGATATTAATATCTGATATATTTGTTATTATGGATGATGTTCAATTTGAAAAAAACTCTTTTATAAATAGAAATAAGATTTTACAAAAAAATAATGAAGTTATGTTAACAATACCTGTAAAAACAAAAAACTATCAATCTAAAGCTTTAAAAGAGATAGAAGTATTAAATAATAAGTGGCAAATAAAACATCTAAAATCTATAGAGCAATCATATAGAAAATTTAAATATTTTGATAAAATTTTTGATAAAATAAAGTTGATTTACCAACTTGATAGTCCATACTTAATATCTTATACAAATGAGTATTTAAAGTTTATTTTAGAATATCTAGAGATTGATACAAAAGTAGTATTTGCAAGTGAATTAAATATAGTATCTAAGAAACTAGACTATGTATGTGAATTAACAAATAAACTAAATGGTGATATTTTTGTATTTGGAAGACAAGGTAAAGAGTATGCAGATTTAGAATATTTAAAAAGTAAAAATGTAATACCTTATTTTCAAAACTATAATCATCCATTTTATAAACAATTAGGAGATGAATTTCACCCTTATATGGGGATATTAGACCTACTTTTTAGAGAAGATAAAAATGATATTAAAGATATTATATTAAATAATAATATTAAAAAAGATGAATTAAAGGAAAAAAATAATGAATATATTATTTAGAGCAGATTCATCATCTATTATTGGTATAGGGCATATAATGAGAGATTTAGTACTAGCTAAACAATATAAAAACTCAAATATCACTTTTGCAACTCAAAACCTAGATGGAAACATAAATCATAAAATTATAGAAGCTAAATATAAATTAAAGATATTAAAATCTAATAATATAAAAGAGTTAAATAATCTTATAAAAAAGTTACAAATAGATATGATAGTAATAGATAATTATGATATAAACTATAAATTTGAAAAACAATTAAAAAATAAAAATTTAACATTAAAAATTCTCTCTTTTGATGATACTTATGAAAAACACTATTGTGATATACTCCTAAACCATAATATAGGTGCATATAAAAAAAGATATAAAAATTTGGTTCCTAAAAATTGTGATATTAGGTGTGGTACTAAATATACACTTTTAAGGGATGAGTTTATAAAAGAGAAAAATAAAATATATAAACCAAATAAAAATAAAACTATTTTTATAGCTATGGGTGGAGCTGACCATACGAATGTAAATATAAAAATATTAAAAACTCTTAATAGTTTTAATAATATAAAGATAAATATTGTTACAACTACTGCAAATCAAAATTTAAAAGAGTTAAAAAAATATTGTAAAAATAAAAGTTGGATAGATTTAAATATAAACTCAACAAAAATAGCAAAACTTATGAAAAAAAGTGATTTTGCTATAGTAACTCCAAGTGTAACATTAAATGAAGTATATTTTATGAA
The DNA here is from genome assembly GCA_034717655.1 of Campylobacterota bacterium. Lineage (GTDB taxonomy): Bacteria > Campylobacterota > Campylobacteria > Campylobacterales > Arcobacteraceae > JAIOSF01. The sequence goes on along the minus strand of JAYELQ010000253.1, from coordinate 134 downwards.
TTTACCATTTATAGCAATAAAAACAGCTAATAATCAAAAAGATATATATAGATATCTAAAAACTAAAAAATATAATGTTTTAAAAAAGTTTAATAAAAGAAAATTAAAAAAAAGTTTATTAAAAATATTAAAGG
>JAYELQ010000252.1:0-7130 GCA_034717655.1 Campylobacterota bacterium | reverse complement strand
GTAAAAAAGGTACAACGATAAGCTGAGTTTTGTTATTTAGTAATAATTTATCTAAATAATTAATCACTTAATTATTTTAGCGAAAAGATATAATTGTGAAGATTTTACCACTCTTTTCTTGCTGCAGGTTGGGTTTACATAGCTGTAATGATTGCTCAAAACATTGGTAAGCTTTTACCTTACCGTTTCACCTTTTCCATATCTCTAACCAAGAGTATGGTAGTTTACTTTCTGTTGCACTATCCCTTAGGTTACCCTAGCCATCTGTTAGATGGAACCATACTTCACAGCAGCCCAGACTTTCCTCTTGTAGTGAAACAAGCTATTACTTGTTGTACCTTTGGTTTGTATTCTATCTAAAATATCTTAAAGCTTAATTTAAAAGTCCACTACCTATAACATTATAATTTATATTTGGAATTTTATCATCTACTCTAACTCCACCAATAGCCCCAACAGGATGTTTTGATATTTTTGCTAAATAAGATATATTATCTCCTAAAAGATTAAGTACATTTTTAGTAGATGTGCTTCTATAAGCACCTAAACCTATATAATCTATATCTAATTTATTAGTTTCAAGTATCTCTATTTCATTATGTGTAGATATACCTATAATTTTATCTGAATATTTTTTTCTTATAAATTTTATTGTATTATCTAAATCTAAGTTATATTTTTCACTTAAAGCTAATAAGTCTTCTTGCCCTAAATGTAACCCATCACAATAATCTAAAAGTTCAATTTTATCATTTATTATAATAGGGATATCTACTAACGATTTAAGATAAAGTAAATTTTTCTTTTGAATATCTATAGAGTTTATTTTATCCCTATATTGAATATAAACTATATTATATTTAGCTATTTTTCTAATATATTCAGATAATGAGATATTATATTTTAATAATAACTCACTATCACATAATGTATATATTTGACTAAGCAATCTCTTCCTTTGAAAATAATTTTAACATATCATGTATAGTTTTTTTCATATTATTTCTTTCAACAACCATATCAATACTTCCGTGAGCTAATAAAAATTCTGATTTTTGAAAACCATCTGGTAAATCTGCACCTATTGTTTGTTTTATAACTCTAGCTCCTGCAAAACCTATTAATGCACCTGGTTCTGCCATAATTATATCTCCCAAAAATGCAAAAGAAGCAGAAACACCCCCAAAAGTTGGGTCTGTTAATACAGAAATAAATGGTAATCCATTATTATCAAGTCGCCTTAAAGCAGCTGAAGTTTTTGCCATTTGCATCAGTGAAAAAGTTGACTCTTGCATTCTAGCCCCACCACTTGCGCTAACAATTATAACTCCGTGATTTTTTTCAATTGCTCTATTACAAGCCCTTACTATTTTTTCACCCTCAACAGAACCTAAGCTTCCACCCATAAAAGAGAAATCAAATACAACAAGCTCTACAGATATCCCACTAATTTTACACTCCCCTGATACAATAGAAGATGTTTTTCCCGTTTTATGAAGTGCTTCTTCTAATCTTTTTTGATAAGATTTACTATCTACAAATCTTAATGGGTCAGTTGGTTGTAACTCTGAATCATGTTCAATAAAACTATCTCTATCTGATAATAGTTCTATCCTTTTTTTTGCTCCAATTCTCATATGAAAATTACATTTTGGACAAATATGATTTAAATGTTCAACCTCTTTAAAAAACATTAACGATTCACAAGATGGACACTTTACCCAGTGACTTTCACTTTTTACAACAGTAGATTCTTTTTTTTTATCTTCTAATATATCTGATTTTATTTTATTAAAAAACTGTTTTAAATCCATATTTAATTCCTTATTTAATTATTTATAATCTATAATTATATATAATTTTATCTTAATTCTTTAAATTTTTCAAGTAAATCTAATTTTTCCCATGGATAATCAGGCTGACCTACTTGACCTCGGGCTGCTATATCTGCATAAAGAAATGTATCTTCACTTGGTTTATCAAGATTAAATTTACCTGTTATCCAATTTGGTGTAAGTGGAAAATTTTCCATAACAAAACTAGATAATTCATCATCATTTTTATTTGTATAAGTACCATAAGTATCTATTGCTACAGAAGTTGGCTTAGCAACACCTATTGCATAAGATATCTGAACCACACACTTTTTTGCAAGACCTGCTGCTACTATATGTTTTGCTATATATCTAGCTGCATAAAGGCCACTTCTATCAACTTTTGTATAATCTTTACTACTTTGAGCACCACCACCTATAGGTGAATATCCCCCAAAACTATCAACAATTAGTTTTCTTCCTGTCAACCCACTATCGTGTAAAGAGCTATGAGAAACATATTTTCCTGTTGGATTTATATGTATGATACATTCATCTTTATTATATAAATCTTCCGGTAGTCCTGCTGTATCTATTAATTTTTGAATTAATTTCCTTACACTATTTATATCCATACTTGATACACAAGGTGCTGAAATAACAATAGTATTTATGCTTTGTGGTTGACAACTTTCAAAATTATCTTTACACCCATAATCAATAGTAACTTGTGTTTTTATATCAACACCTAATTCGTGAGGGTTTTCTAATGCATAGCTATATACTTTTTCCATTAACACTCTAGCATAAGTTATTGCACTTGGCATAAAGTTTTCTGTTTCTTTATCTGCATAACCAAACATTATACCTTGGTCACCTGCACCTGTTTCACCATCTTCTTGGTCTACACCTCGATTTATATCTGGAGATTGAGAATTTAATAAAACTTGAACATCTATATCTTCAGGATGTAAACACTCTTGTTTTGTAAAATAAGGATTTCCATTATAACCTATTTTTACTAATGCATCATGCACTAAACTATTATAATCTTCTGTTGTCATTTTAGTATGAGAAGTAACTTCACCACCAATAACAATATGTTTACCAGCTACAAATACTTCACTAGCTACTCTTGATTTAGAATCACCTATAATAAGCTTATCTACTATACTATCTGCTATAATATCTGCACATTTATCAGGATGACCTGGACTTACTACTTCACTTGTAAAAAGGTATTGTTTTTTTTTGTTTTCCATTTTTGTTTTCCATTCTTTTGTTTTCCAACTAATATTTTAAGTTAGTATCGTTTTCCATTCTTTTGTTGTCCATTTTTGTTTTCCAATCAATCTATAAAAAGATTTTGAAAAGTAAAAATTTAAATTTAAGTATGAACCTATTTATATTAAATTATAAAAAGTTTCATATTTTATCTAATAGAACTTAATTTTAAATATATTTAAAAATAAAAAAGGGAAGATATCTCTATCTTCCCTTTTTTTATATAAATATCAAAAACTATCCTACAAAAACTCTTGTAGAATCAAAGAATGATAACCAAATTGTTACTACCGCAGAAACTGCTAATAATACATGTATTATTTTATCCATATCCATTTTCTACCCCTTATTTAACATTTACCCATTGTTTATAGTTTTCAGAACCATCTTGTTGATCACCTTCAGAAAAAGTACTACCTGCTTTTATTACATGAATATCTCTATCTATTTTATAAAAATTTTCAGCATTTTCTTGTTGAACAGTTATTGCAAAATATGTTAATATTGCAAATACAGAAACTAATAATAAAGTAGCAATCAGTCCCCCAACAAGTCCATGTAAAGCAAATACACTTCTTTCTTCTTCATTCATCTCTTTATGACCAGCCATATTATTCTCCTATACTTCTTAGGTAAGTAGCAACAGCTTTTACTTGAGTATCAGATAATCTTCCATCAAAACTTGGCATCTCACCAATAATTGATTTTTTACCATCTTTAAGTATTGTAGCAGTTACTTTATCACTAAATGATTTTATATTAGGTGCAACATAATCCATACCTTCTCCATTTTCACCATGACATGATGAACAAGCAGACCACATCATTGGAGCAGTACCTTTTAAACCACCTGCAACATATTCAGCAATCTCTTCAGCATCTTTTCCACTTGCCATACCTGCTGGCATACCACCTGGATATACAGATTTGAAACTATTTGCTCCATTATTTATAATATGTAAAACAGAATCTTTACTAATTCTTTTTGTTAAATCAGCTGCTTTACCATTAATACCTTCAGCATCTACACCATGACAAGGAGCACATTGTACTAAAAATACAGATTGACCCATACCAACTAAGTTTTCTTGATCAATATTTGTCCATTTATCTTCAAACTTATTATTATACTCAAGAACCTCTTCGTTGTATTGACCAATTTGAGAGAATTGATTTGTAGGGTATCCAATAAAAAAATACCACATCATCCATATAATTGTACCAATAAACATGATACCCCAACCTGAAGGTACTTGGTTATTATACTCACCAATACCATCCCAGTTTTCTTCTTTTAATTCACCTGTTGCAGTATCATTTTTAATCTGATTAACATACTTAAGTGCAACAAATACAGTAATACCTATAATTGCAACTCCACCAAGCATTGTAAGGTCATTGATATAATCATCACCTAATGCAAATGAATCTCCAGCCATAAAATATGTAGCGGCCATCAATACAATTACAAGTATAATACCACCTATTACCATAGATTTCATACAGCTTTCTCCTTTTTAATTTTTTAAAGTTAAGTTTAACTTTTTATATTATTTTATTTTATCTTAAAAAAGAACTATTTTTCAACAGTATCTTCTCTTTTTTCTAAAGGTTTTGTTTCTATATTATCATCAAGAGCAAGAGAACTATACTTCTCAAAGTCTCGTTCTCCTGTTTTATCTCTTTTATATATAGAATATGCATAACTGTAAAATACGATAAACACCACAAAGATAAAAATAATTTTTACATACCCTTGTAAATTAACTAGCTCTTCGTATTCCATTTATGATCCTTTTATTATTTTAAAGAATTTAAGTATGCAATTAGTGCAACAATTTCTGGGATTTTTCCATTTGCTACTGCATCTTTAACTTTTTGAGTTTTCATATCAGCTGCTATTAATTTAGCTTCTTCTAATGCTGAAACTTTTGCTTCTTCCCAAGTTCCAAGTTTTGGCATACCATCTTTATCATAAGGTACAGCAAACACTTGTTTTTGAGTATTAGCATTTGCATAAGCAGTTGCTATATCAGCTTTGTTATCAAACATATGTGGATATGCAGGCATAACTGTACCAGGTACAACTTCATCTGGAGCCATCATATGATTTTCATGCCAATCTGTTGTTCTATAGTTACCAATTCTATGTAAATCAGGTCCTATTCTTTTTGAACCCCATAAAAACGGTCTATCATAAGCATACTCACCACTTAATGAATACATACCATATCTATCTGTTTCAGATTTAAATGGTCTAATTAATTGAGAATGACATGCATTACAAGAATCTTTAATATAAACTTGTCTTCCAGCCAACTCTAACATTGTGTAAGGCTTTTTATTAACTATAGGCTGAGAAGCCTTAGCAAAATCTGGAATCATCTCTATAATACCTGCGAAACTAATAAATAGAAATACTACTACTGTAAAAAAGAACGGTCTTTGTTCTAACCAATGAAACATATTAACCCCTTTCTCTTAAGCGCCCATAGGCGAAGCATTTTCAGGTTCTTTATCAAGAACTCTACCAGCTGTAGCAGTTTTATACATATTGTAAGCAAACATGAAGAAACCTGCTAAGAAGAATAATCCACCAACTGCTCTTAGAGTATAGTATGGGTGTAAAACTTCAACTGTATCAATAAATGAGTATAAAAGTGAACCATATTCATCATATGCTCTCCACATCATACCTTGTGTAATACCTGCAATCCACATAGATGTAAAATATAAAACAATACCTGTTGTTTGTAACCAGAATTGTGTTTCCATAAGTTTCTTAGAATATATCTCTCTTTTGTACATTCTAGGAGCCATATGAAATAGTGATGCCATAATCATAAATGCAACCCATCCAAGAACACCATCGTGAACATGACCTGGAATCCAATCTGTAAAGTGAGCAATAGCATTAACAGATTTAATAGCTTGTATTGGACCTTCAATAGTTGATAACATATAGAAAGTTGAAGCCATAACTAAGAATTTAATTAATGGAGAAGATTGTAATTGTCCCCACTCACCTTTCATAGTAAGAAGCATATTAATAGCAGAACCCCATGATGGTAAAATAAGTACAACAGACATAGCAGAACCCATAGTTTGCATCCAATCAGGAACAGTACTATAAATTAAGTGATGTCCACCAGCCCATAAATAAACAAACATTAATCCCCAGAATGCAAGAATAGATAATTTGTAACTAAATACATTTTGTCCAGATTCTTTTGGAAGGAAGTAATAAATCATAGCGATAATAGGAGTAGTAAATACAAATGCAACAGCATTGTGTCCATACCACCATTGAACTAAAGCATCATTTGTTCCAGAATACATAGATATAGAATGCATCCAACTACTTGGAGCACCATCTGCAAAAAACATTGTAGGTACTTCCATATTGTTACCTATATAAAGCATAGCAATAGCAACAAAACATGCTATATAATACCATAAAGATATATATAGAGTTCTTTCTCTTCTAATACCAATTAGTCCAAAAATAGAAACACCCCATAGAACCCACCATACTACTATTAATAAATCAATTGGCCACTCTAATTCAGCATACTCTTTTGAAGTTGTAATTCCAGACATTAAAGTAACTACAGCTAAAAGTATAGTAATAAAATAAAGTACGAAATGCAATTTCGCAACACCCATTAAAAATGGAGATTCTTTTAAAGAAACTTTTAAAACTCTTTGACCTACATAATACCATGTAGCAAAGATACCACTAAGAGTAAAACCAAATGCCACACCATTAGTGTGTAAAGGTCTTAATCTTCCAAATGTACCATATTCCCCAGCTATATTATTTAACGCTGGAAATGCCAGTTGAAATGCTATAATAACACCAACAGTCATACCTATGATACCAAACAAAATTGTCGCAAAAGTAAAGGCTTTTGCTATCGAATAATCATATTCGATTGTTGCACCGTCTTGCATCAACATCCTCCTAAAATTTAAATAAAGCCACGAAAAAACGCCACTTATTGGCAATATTTTATCAAATAGAGTGTTAAA
>JAYELQ010000251.1:0-7291 GCA_034717655.1 Campylobacterota bacterium | reverse complement strand
ATGATATTTACAAGAAAAGACAATATTAATAGCATTATACATTTGGAAAGATAAATAATACCTTAATTTTTCCGTTTATATCCCCATAGCTAAAGCAAGGGGCTTTACACTACTTCTTGGTAAAAATGATAGAATTAAGATAATTAAAACAAACTAAAGTATTAATGGAAAAAAATTACGATATTTTAACATCATTGAGATATTCCCATATATGAAGCAAGAGAGCTATAAATTAATAAAAAATAATATCATAAGTATAAATATAGTAATATTATACTTATAATAATTATAAAGGAAATTCATGAAAACAAAATCAATAGGTGGAAAAATAAATCTTTCAATAGTAGGAATATCGTTAATTTCATTGATAGTCGCTTTTTTAGTATTGTTTTATTATTTACAACAAACAGAAAAAAATACATATCATCAATTAAGTGAAGATTTACAAGTTTTAGCAAATGATAAAATAAACAGTAAAAAATCAATAGGTATATCAAATGCAGTTTCTATCTCAAATGATGGTAGAATAAGAAAAGCACTTGAAAATCAAAAAAGAGGTCTTGCAGTAGAAGCATTAAAACTTATAATTCCTATGTACAAAAAGTCAACTCCATATAAAAATATTAAAATTCAAATTTTTAATAATAACAACACTTCATATGTAAAAAGTTGGTCATTAAATAAATGGGGAAATGACCTTAGTTTTAGAGCATCAGTTGTAAAAGTAAATGCTGAACACAAAGCTATTACATCTTTTGAGATTGGTAACACTGGACTAAAACTTAATGCTGTTATACCTGTGTATGACTTTAAAAATGAAAAACCTGTAGGCTCTTTAGAGTTTAAGCAAAGTTTAAGTTCTGTAGCAAAAAGTTTTGATAAATCAAAGAGTGCCTTTGTATTGCTTATGGACGGAAATCTAAAAAGAAAACCAATACCAGAAAATAAGCAATTCAAAAATTATCAGATATCTCAAAAATTTATAAATCAAAAGTTTCTTTCAGATGCTAAAAATATAGATATGGATAAGTTATTTAAAGATGGTCATATAATAGCAGATAACTATCTAATCACTTACATTAATATCAAAGATTTTCAAGGTAAGAAATTGGGTATTGCACTTTTAGGTAAGCCTTTAAATATTGTAAATCAAGTATTAAATGAAGCAAAAAAATTAATTTTTATTGCACTTTTTATTATCTCTATTATGTCATTAATTATTATAGTAGTATCATATATTCTTGTTAAAAACTTAGTATCTAAACCACTAATGCAATTTGAGCAAGGACTATTGAGTTTCTTTGAGTATTTAAATAAAGAATCTAATAGGGTATCTGAATTAACAAATAATACAACAGATGAGATAGGTAATATGTCAAAAATAGTAAATCAAAATATCTTAAAAACTAAAAATATAATTGACCAAGACAATGCATTAATAGAAGAAGCACAAGTTATATTAAATAGGGTTAAAAATGGTTGGTATTCAGAGTATATAAAAAAAGAGACAAATAATCAGTCATTAAATAATTTTAAAAATGATGTAAATGAGATGATAAAAGCAACTAAAACTAATTTTGATTTAATAAATGTAGTTCTTGAAAAATATACAGCTCTTGATTATAGAGATGAATTAAAAATGGACAACACCGAAAAAGGTGGTGTATTTGATTTACTTATTACAGATATTAATAAATTAAAAGATTCAATTACCATAATGTTAATTGAAAATAAATCAAATGGTTTAACTCTTGATGATAGTAGTGATATTTTACTTACTAATGTAAATAAACTAAATCACAATTCAAATGAAGCAGCAGCAAGCTTAGAGGAAACAGCAGCAGCATTAGAAGAGATAACATCAAATATTTCAAACAATACAAATACAGTTATAAATATGGCTTCATATGGAAATGATGTAAAGAATTCTGTATCAAATGGTCAAAGTTTAGCAAATAAAACAACTAAATCTATGGATGAGATAAATATAGAAGTAAGTGCTATTAGTGAAGCTATCACTGTTATTGACCAAATTGCATTTCAAACAAATATATTATCTTTAAATGCAGCAGTAGAAGCAGCAACAGCTGGTGAAGCAGGGAAAGGTTTCGCAGTAGTTGCTCAAGAAGTTAGAAATCTAGCTTCAAGGTCAGCAGATGCAGCAAATGAGATAAAAACACTTGTATCAAATGCTACAGATAAAGCAAATAACGGTAAAAAAATAGCAGATGAGATGATAGATGGATATACACATCTAAATGAATCTATATCTAAAACACTTGATTTAATTCAAAATGTAGAGATGGCTTCAAAAGAGCAACAAGTAGGAATTCAACAGATAAATGATGCAATAACTCAACTTGACCAACAAACTCAACAAAATGCAATAATAGCTTCGCAAACACAATCTGTAGCAGAACAAACAGATAAAATAGCTAAACTAGTTATATCAAAAGCAGATGAAAAAGAGTTTAATGGAAAGAATAGTGTAAAAGCTAAGAATATAGGTGGGGCTAAAATTCCAACAAATGTTATTGTGTCAAAACAAATATAATCAAAAAGAACAACAACTAAAAAGAATCCAATTAAACCAATAACATCAAATAATTCAAATGATGAATGGGCAAGTTTTTAAAACTTGTCTTTGATATATATAAAAGTGTTTTAAATTTGATAAAGTGATATAGTTTTTTAGATTGAAAAATAATATAATATTATTTAATATATTACAATAAAATAACCATTTGAATAGTTACATTTAGTAATTAAATTTTTATCATCTCTTCATCCATCAAAACACCTAGTTTAAAGACCACAAGGATATAAAATAATATAAAATATTACAAAACTTTTGTTGAATTTACAAAACTTTATACTATTTAATGAAAATAAAATAATATAAAATATATAATGCAAAATCATAAAGTAACTAAAGGATATTAAGTGAACAATTTAAACATAAGAAATAAGCTAAGGTTAAATCTTGCAGTTATATTTATAGGTATATCAATACTGACAATAAATATATACATTGCAATGAGTGAACTTGAAGTAGAGTATAAATATGCTCAAAATTTACAAGAACAAGCAGGGCAATTAAAATCAATGTTTATAGGTGGGTTACTTTTAAATTCAGCAAAAGGTGTAGTATCTGTAAATCCAAATTCAACTCAAGCTATAAATTCAATGGTAGAAGGGAATAAAAAAATAAGTTTTTTTCATACAAAACTATCAAAATCAAATCCAAAGCTAGCAAAACATATTTTACCATTTCAAAAAAATTGTGCTTTGTCTGCTAAAAACCTTATATCAAAAGCAAAAAATAAGATTGCTTTTAGTGAAGAAGATATGTTGTATTCTTTAAAAACATGGAGAGCATTGAAAAAAGAGATTCAAAAACCGTTGCAACCACTAAAAAAAGAGGTTAAAAAATCAAAAGAAAGATTTAATAAACATATTCATAGCTCATTGATTTTATTGATAAGCTTATCGGTTATTATATTGATTTTTGTGATTCTTTTAAATCAGATTATATCAAAAGGTATATCTAGTTCTATAGACGATTTAAATCAATATTTAAACAGTTTTTTTAGATTTTTAAATAGAGAAACAAATGATGTAGAAAAATTAGTTTTACATACAAATGATGAAATATCACAAATGGCTAAAGAAGTAGAATCAAATATTACTATGATTAAAAATACTATTTCCAAAGATAGAGAACTTTTAAATGAAGCAGAAATTGTTATGGTAAGGGCATCAAATGGATGGTTTTCTCAAACACTGACAAAGAATACTCCAAACGAAAGTTTGATGGAACTAAAAAATAATATTAATGATATGTTAATAAATATGAAAAGTAGATTTATTGATACAAATGAACAATTAGAAAAGTATTCACAACATAATTATATAGATAAGTTTAAAATAGATGGTATTGAAAGAAATGGTGTATTTGATAATTTCCAAAAAAATATGAATATTTTAAGAGATTCAATTACTACTATGCTAATTGAAAATAAATCAAATGGTTTAACTCTTGATGATAGTAGTGATATATTACTTGAAAATGTAAATAAACTAAATCACAATTCAAATGAAGCAGCAGCAAGCTTAGAGGAAACAGCAGCAGCATTAGAAGAGATAACCTCAAATATTTCAAACAATACAAATACAGTTATAAATATGGCTTCATATGGAAATGATGTAAAAAGTTCTGTATCAAATGGTCAAAGTTTAGCAAATAAAACAACTAAATCTATGGATGAGATAAATATAGAAGTAAGTGCTATTAGTGAAGCTATCACTGTTATTGACCAAATTGCATTTCAAACAAATATATTATCTTTAAATGCAGCAGTAGAAGCAGCAACAGCTGGTGAAGCAGGGAAAGGTTTCGCAGTAGTTGCTCAAGAGGTTAGAAATCTAGCTTCAAGGTCAGCAGATGCAGCAAATGAGATAAAAACACTTGTATCAAATGCTACAGATAAAGCAAATAATGGTAAAAAAATAGCAGATAAGATGATAGATGGATATACACATCTAAATGAATCTATATCTAAAACACTTGATTTAATTCAAGATGTAGAGATGGCTTCAAAAGAGCAACAAGTAGGAATTCAACAGATAAATGATGCTATAAATCAACTTGACCAACAAACTCAACAAAATGCAATGATAGCTTCGCAAACACAATCTGTAGCAGAACAAACAGATAGTATAGCTAAACTTGTAGTATCAAATGCCAATGAGAAAGAGTTTGCAGGGAAAGATAGTGTAAAAGCAAAAAGAACTTCCAGATACTAAACAATAAGCTATTTTTAGCTTATTGTATTTTATATTTTTTATCTCTCTATCTCTACATCTATCATATTATTTTCTAATACAAAAGTTACTTTATCACCTTGAGTTATTTTATCTTGAAGTATTAAATCAGCTAATTTATCTTCAACTATCTCATATAAAGCTCGTTTTAAAGGTCTTGCTCCATAAACAGGGTCAAATCCCTCATTTGCAATAAACTTTTTCATCTCATCACTTAAAACTAACTCTATATCTTTAGTAGCTACTTTTTTTACAATAGATTCAAACATAATATCAACTATGTTCGTAATAGCTTCTAAACTCAACTGTTCAAATATAACTATATCATCAAGTCTATTTAAAAACTCTGGTCTAAAATGCAGTTTTAGTTCAGATAAAACCTCATCTTTCCTTTTCTCTTTATCATCTATAGATATAATCTTAGAACTACCAATATTTGAAGTAAGAATTATAATTGTATTTTTAAAATCAACTGTTACACCTTTGTTATCTGTAAGTCTTCCATCATCAAGAACTTGAAGTAAAATATTAAATACATCAGGGTGTGCTTTTTCAATCTCGTCAAATAATATCACACTATAAGGTTTTCTCCTAACTGCTTCTGTTAATTGTCCACCCTCTTCATACCCTACATAACCAGGGGCAGCACCAACTAATCTACTAGCACTATGTTTTTCCATATATTCAGACATATCAAATCTTACTAAAGATTTTTCATTATCAAATAAAAACTTAGCTAAAGTTTTTGCAGATTCTGTTTTACCTACCCCTGTTGGTCCTAAAAATAAAAAGCTACCTATAGGTCTGCTATCATCACTAAGTCCTGCTTTGTTTCTTTTGATAGCTCTACTTATAGCTTTTATAGCTTCATCTTGACCTATTACATCTTGTTTTAAAACATCTTCAACTTTTAATATTTTCTCTTTTTCACTTGAAAGCATTTTATTTACAGGAATGCCAGTCCATCTACTTACTATTGAAGCGATACTATCTTCATCTACAAAATTCTTAAGAAGAGTTCCAGATTCTTCCATCTTTTTCCATTTCTCTTCATTTGCTTTGATTTTTGCTTCAAGTTCTGGTATTTGCCCATACTCTATAGATGCAGCTTCCTCAAACTTGCTATCTCTTTTTGCCCTTTCTGCTTTACTTTTAAGCTCATCTATCTCAACTTTTATATTAGATACAGCATTAAAAGTCTCTTTCTCATTAGTAAATTGAGCCTCTAAATTTCTTTGTTTCTCTTTTAGATTTGATAACTCCTCCTCTAACTCTTTTAATCTACTACTATTTTTATCATTTTTTTCCATATTTAAAGCTGATTTTTCAACTTCAAGAGTTCTTATCTCTCTTTTTGTTTTTGATAAAATTGTAGGTTCTGATTCTATTTGCATTTTTAGTTCAGCTGCTGCTTCATCTATTAAATCAATAGCTTTATCGGGTAAAAATCTATCTGTTATATATCTATGACTTAATTTTGCAGCACTTACTAATGCACTATCTTGTATAGATACATTATGAAAAGTTTCTAATTTCTCTTTAATACCTCTTAATATTTGTAAAGCTTCATTTACAGATGGTTCATCTACATTAATAGGCTGAAATCTTCTTTGCATAGCAGTATCTTTTTCAAAATATTTTCTATACTCTTTTAGTGTAGTAGCTCCAATTGTATGAAGCTCCCCTCTTGCTAATGCTGGTTTTAATATATTTGCAGCATCCATAGAACCCTCACTAGCACCAGCCCCTATAATTGTATGAATCTCATCAATAAATAGTATAATATTCCCAACTTTTTGAACTTCACTTATAACAGCTTTTAACCTATCCTCAAACTCACCTCTATATTTAGCCCCTGCTATTAAAGCACTCATATCTAAAGATATAACTCTTTTATTTTGTAGAGATGTTGGTACATCTTTATCTACTATTCTTTGAGCTAAACCTTCTGCTATTGCAGTTTTACCAGTTCCTGGTTCACCTAATAATATTGGATTATTTTTTGTTTTTCTTATAAGAATTTGCATCATTCTTGTAAGTTGTTCATCTCTACCTATTACAGGGTCTAATTTCCCTTCAACTGCTTGAGAATTTAAATCTATACCATATTTTGCTAAAGCTTCTAAGTTATCATCAGAACTAGCACTATCAACAGTAGCCCCACCTCTTAATAACTCTAACTCTTTTTTAATCTCACTAATAGGTATATATTTCGCTATTGTTTCTTTAAATGTATTATGATTAAGATTTGCTATTATCCAAGTATCTACAGCTAAAAAACTATCTCCTGAACTTGTCATTAAACCTTGTCCGTTTTGTAAAGACTCTACAACATCTCTACTTACTACTATATTCTCTTTTGTAACACTAGATACTTGTGGTAATTTATTAGCAAAACTCTTAACATCTAACTCTATAGCTGTTTTGTCTATATTTAATTTATTTAAGAGTTGATTTAAAACTGAAT
>JAYELQ010000250.1:0-7293 GCA_034717655.1 Campylobacterota bacterium | reverse complement strand
AGACTTTTATAGAGATATTGGATATGACCTTGATTATGATTATATAAAAGATTATATAGACCCAGATGGTTCAAGAGTATTTACAGGATTCAAGTACCATAAAGTTACAGGAGATAGTGACTTTAAGGAGGTGTATAATCCTAAAGTTGCTATGAATACTACAGTTTCGCATGCGAAAGATTTTCACTTTAATAGGGAAAAGCAGTTTGAGTATCTTTCAAAAAATATGGATAGAACACCTATGGTTGTTTCACCTTATGATGCTGAGTTATTTGGTCATTGGTGGTTTGAGGGACCTCAGTTTTTATATAATGTATTTAAAGAAATAGATAAACATAAAGTTATAAAAGCAGTAACACCAAATGAGTATTTGAGTATGTATAGTAAAAATCAAGTGGTAAATCCAAGTGCTTCATCTTGGGGTGATGAGGGGTATTATGATGTGTGGTTAAATGAGACAAATGCGTGGATATATAGA
Source organism: Campylobacterota bacterium (assembly GCA_034717655.1). Classification (GTDB taxonomy): domain Bacteria; phylum Campylobacterota; class Campylobacteria; order Campylobacterales; family Arcobacteraceae; genus JAIOSF01. The sequence continues at coordinate 6,815 of JAYELQ010000250.1, read as the reverse complement.
CACCTTCATAATATGGCAGATGAGATGGTATATCTAGCAAATGAGCATAAAGATGAAAATGATTTTGGTAAAATAAGATTATTAAATCAGATGGTACGAGAACTTTTATTAGCTCAAAGTAGTGACTGGGCATTTTTGATGACAACAAAAACAGCAATAGAGTATAGTGAACAAAGAACAAAAGAGCATATATATAATTTTAATAAACTTCAAGAGATGGTAGAGGATTATATTGATTTTGAATTTCTTGAAACATTAGAGTATAAAAATTCTATATTTGAATTTATTGATTTTAGAATATATTCTACTAATAATTAAGGTATAATTTGTTTAGTAAAATTAAAACAGAAATAGATAAACTTTTCAAAAAACAAGGAAACATTTCTGAAAAGTTTGAAGATATTCATAAAAAACTTGAACATAAAAAATCATTATTAAAAGATAAAAATGACAACGAATCTTTGAAACAAAAAAAAGTTTTAGATAATCTTATATTAAAAACTAAAAAATTTATTATAAAAAATAAATAGGGAGATATTAATGTATTTAGACAAATTTTCTGTTATGCATGTTGATGATGAACAAGATATTCAAGATATTATTAAATATATATTAGAACCTAAAGTTAAAGATATATATTTTGCTTCAAATGGTAAAGAAGCTTTAGAAATTTATGATAAACATAAACCAGATATAGTATTAAGTGATATCAGTATGCCACATATGAACGGCTTAGATATGTCAAAAAAGATTAAAGAACAAAACCCCAACACCCCTATTGTACTTTTTACATCATTTGATAATTCTGATTATCTAAAAGATGCTATAAACACAGGAATAGATAAATATATAGCAAAACCATTTGATAATAATATACTATGTAATACTCTTGATTGTGTAGCAAAAACTCTTTATACAAATCTTGAAAATAAGAATATGGAAAAGATGATGCAAACACAAAGTAAAGTAGCAGCTATGGGTGAGATGATAGGAAATATAGCACACCAATGGAGACAACCACTAAATATAATAACAACTCAAGTTAGTGGTTTGGAGATGAAGGTTGATTTTCATAATAAAGTTACTGATGAAGATATAAGATATTGTTCAAGAGCTGTAGTAAATCAAGCAAATCATCTATCACAAACTATAGATGATTTTAGAGGATTTTTTAAAGAAGATAAAGATTTAAGAAAAGAATTTAATCTTAAAAATACTATTGGAAAAGTTATAAACTTAACTCAAGATTCTTACAAAAGCAATTTTATTGATATAGTTATAGATATAGATGACAAATGTATCATAAAGCAAAATGAAAATCATCTTTTACAAGCCTTTTTAAATATATTTAATAATGCAAAAGATGCATTTAAAATAAATAATATAGAATATAAAAGATATTTTTTTATAGATATAAAACAAAATAATCAAAATATAACTATTAAATTTAAAGATAATGCAGGTGGAATACCAGAAGATATTATTGATAGAATATTTGAACCATATTTCACAACAAAATTTGAATCTCAAGGAACAGGTATAGGGTTATATATGACCAATAAAATAATTATTGATAATTATGGTGGGGAACTAATTGCTTATAATGAAGAGCACCATTATAATAACAAATTATATACAGGTGCAGTTTTTAAAATAATTTTGTAACTAAAGTGTATCTGTTATTAAATATAATAGCATATTCAAATAGTATTTAAGGAGAGAATATGGGAAACTCTTATAAAAAAGAGATAAATAATATACAAAATGATTTAAAAGAGGTTTTTAAAGCTCTAATAAAAAATAATGAGATAATAGTTGATGTTATTCAGGATTGTTCAAAGAAAAATATAAAAGATAAAAAGAAAGCTTTAAGTGATGATGAGATAATTGCTTTAATAGAAAAAATAGATACAACTATATCAAACTATTTAGCTTTAAAAGACAAAGATACAGATAAAGATAATATAAAACAATTTGCAAAATATCTAAAAGTAAATAGTGATGTTTTAAAAGTATCAAAAAATACAATAACAATTGTATCAAAATTAAACTCTTCTTGTAAATATATAGAAGATAAAAATATTAAAAAAAATGTACTTAAAATATATCAAGATATGATTAAAATCTTTAATATACTTGTAAATATGTTAGAGCTTAATGATGAAGAGGAGATAGCTGATTTTTATGATGATATAGTTATATTAGATTCTAAGATTGATTCAATTTATGAAGAGATACAAAAGTATATTATAAAAAAATCTGATAAAAAAGATGATTATAGTGATATTATGATTATCATAAGAAAAACAGAAAAGATATCTTCAAGAGCTGTCTCTATAGCTTCTTTAATAAAATTTGGTTATTAAAATAATAATTTAATTTCTTCAAAAAATCTTTTTAGAGGTTTATAAAACCTCTAAAGATATATCATAACTACTTGATTCTTTTAGATTATAAATAAATCCTATAGTTACACCTTGATTTGTGATATCTACCCCTTGTTCACTTTGACTTATTGTATTTAGTGAACTTATATATATTTTTTTAATATTTTTTGTATTAAATTTTAGTGTTCTTTTTAAATAGCTATCATTTATAGTAAGAGTGTTAGCTAAAACTTCAAGATTTGAGTATAGTTTATCTGTTTCTAAGTATGCTCCATTAAATGTAACATTTTTTATATTTGCAAAGTGTAAATTCCACTCTTGGATATAGTTTAAATTCTTTTTATAGTTTGAACTTATAGATGATATTAAAGATAATCTATTTTTTTTAAATTTATATGATTTATTTAAAATAGTATCATACTTTTTATCTAAATATATTCCACCTTCTCTTTTTAATTTTAGTTGTTCTTTTGATGATTTTTCTACTTCAAAAGGTTGATTTACAAAATCTGCTAACTCTTTGAAGCTATTTTTTGCAAACTCTTCTAAACTCATATCAAGAGGTACTATATGGTCTATAGCAGATTTTTTTAGATACCAATCGTAATCTAAACTTATATCTTGAGATACTGTAAGCATATTATCGTGGATAGTTTTTATATTATCAGACTCTTTTTGCTCATCTTCTATCTCTATATTTTTATGGTATGCTTCTTTATATCTTGTGAGTGTATTTTGAAGATTATAGTTGTTTTTTATAAGGTCAAGCTCAAATATCTGCCCACCATTTTTAGAGCTTATAATAGTAAGAAGCTCATCATTTGCAAACTTGTAATCATCATAACCATTTAACTCAATATCTAATCTCTCTTTTTTATTATCTAGTATCTTTTCACACTCTATGATATACTTATAAGCATTATCTCTTAAATTTGGAAGATATATACCACCAAATACACCGTGCCATAATACATCGTTGCATTGTGCTTTATAAAGGGCTTCTTTATAAGCTTTATTGTCTATTTGTTTCTTTGATAGCTCTAAAACTCTTTTATGTATCCAATTACTCTCTTGATATTTTGTAAAGAAGTTTTTCCAAGTTCCACCTCTTAAAAACTTTAGATTAATTTTATCTTCTTTTAACATTTCTTCTAGTTTTATTGTATCATCTGCTTTTAATGACCACTCACCCATCTCAAAATATGATACAGTTTGAAGATATGTTAGTGCTATAGGTTTATTTGAGTTATAATAATCTTTAAATGTTTGCACCTCTATGTTTTTATCTTCAAGAGTTTGTGTAAAAAAGTCTTCTAGCCATTTTTTCTCATAAACTGTTTCATAAGTATTTGGCCAGATACCAAACTTTTCACCATCATCAAATATAATAGCTGCATTTTTGCCAGAGTTATTGTTGATATCATTTATAAGTCTATTTGTATCTTCTAAGCTATAAAAAGGTATAGCATATCTTAAATCTTGATTTATAGGAAACAATCCTATTGTTTCTCCACCATCTTCAGTTATAAAATAACCATTTGTAGTATCTGTATCTAATCCACTTGTTTTAATATGATAATCATCCACCATAACATACTCTATCCCACAAGCTTTTATATCTTTAATAATGCTATTATCCCAAACTCTTTCAGTTAGCCATAGCCCTTTTGGTGTTTGAGAAAAGTGTTTTTTGATATATCTATTTAGTTTTTTTATTTGTGCTACTCTATCTTTTGATGGGATAGATGCAAGTACTGGTTCATAAAACCCTCCACTAAAGAATTCTATTTGAGGTGATAGTTTTTTTATCAAATCAAAAAGTTCTGTGTCATTTTTTTCTATAAATTCAAATAGTGAACCACTAAAATGAACAGAACATTTAAAATCTGGAAATTTTTCCAATGTTTCAAAGAATGGTTTGTAAGATTTTTTTATTGCATCATAAATAACCCAATCAAAGTTATCTATAGGTTGGTGACAATGTATCCCAAAAAGTAGTGATGTTTTCATATTTTAACTCCATATAAGTTTTGAACTATTTTATAAAAATATAATAACATATCAATTACAAAAATTTTGTCCCCTCTAAACTTCCATCTTTTATAGTAGATATAGTTATATTAAGTGAACTTTTATTGAATGATGAAGATTTAAATTGTTCTTTTAAATACTTTTTTATATACTTATTAGCTCCAACACCTCCACCAAGTACCAAATGGTCATAATCAAATAGATTTAAACTAGTATGAAAAGCATAAGATAAACCACCATAGAAATTTTTAAGTATTATATTTCCATTTTTAGTGTTTAGTTTTTCAAGCTCATCAACTCTTGCATATTTCATAGGTATATCATAGTGATTGCACCATCTAATAAGTCCACTCCCACTTACACTAAGCTCTAAACAGTCATCTCTTCCACAGCCACATCTAAATGGTGTTTTTTTATAAGGTATATGACCTATCTCTCCACTTAGATTATTTGCACCCTTTAAAATTTTACCATTATTTATAAAACTAGCTCCAAAACCAGTTCCTATATAAAAAACAGCCATATTCTTTTGTTTTATCGCTTTATATTCTGCTAATGCAGCACAATTTAAATCATTATCTATTTTTAATTTTACACCATAGTTCTTAAGTAAATATTTTTTTAGATTAATTGGTTCTATATCTATATTTGGTGATGATATTATAGAACCATTATTTATATGACCTGCAAAGGAGATAGATATATTTTTTATTTTATGTTTCAAAATTATATGGTCTAAAAAGTTTTTGAGATTTATCTCTGTACTTTTTAAAGTTTTTAATTTATTATTATTGATTTGATAACGAAAGTTTGTTCCACCGAAGTCTATATAAAGATTCATCTTTATTCTCCAATTTATATTAAGTTTATTTTAAATTTATAATTATTATAGCTAAAAGTAAAGATATTTACAAAAAAGATAAGTTACAATTTATAACTTTGTTATTTAAATATATTCTCTATAAATGTAACTAGTTTGTAATTAGTTACACTTACAATACACTATAAAATATAGATGGAGATAATATGACAAAAGAATTATTTATAAAAAACTTAGAAAGATATCAAACAAGTCAGGCACCAGTTGAGGTAAAAGCTAAAGCAATTGAAAAGTTAAAAACAGAGTTCCAGGCTTTTGACCAAACAATTAAGCATAAACAAATTTTAGCAGATATAATTAGTTCAGCTTCTGAACTAAAAGCAAGTGAACTATACTAAGTAATAATTATGATGAAATTTTTAAACTTTATCGGTTTATTTTTCTCTAAAAAAAATGAAAAAAAAAGAGATAACAGTAAACAAAAAAACAGTATTTTAAAGTTTTTACAGTGGGGAAATTATAGTGAAGTAAATCATAATAGTACAAAACAGTTTAAAAATAAATAAACTGTTTTGTTCAATATTATTTTTTATTTTCTAAAGCTTTGAAGAGCACCTATATATGAGTTTCTCTCGTAAGCATCAGGGTTTCTTGTATGTGCTAAAGAGATACTTCCTATCATCTGTTTTACTGAATGATACTCTTTCTCTTCCATCCAATTATCTAAAGAGCTTAAGATATTTTGTATCTCATTTTCACCATTTTGAAGCAATACAGAGGCAAAAGATACAGCATTAGCACCACTCATAAGTGCTTTTAATACATCTTTTTCATTGTGAATACCAGTGTTTGCACAAACTGAACAGTTTAATTTATTGTATAAAATTGCACTCCATCTTAACACTTCACTTTTATCTTTTGAAGATGTTATGTTTGCTGTATGAAAGGCATTTAACTCATCAAGGTCTATATCTACACTTACAGGATTATCAAATAGTGTAATCCCATCTGCCCCTGCATCTACAAATCTTTTTGCCATATTTGCAGGGTTACTAAAATATTGGTTCATCTTTATGTTCATAGGGATATTTATATGCTCTTTTACTGTTTTTATAGTATCGATATACATATCCTCCACTTGTGAACTTGTCATATCTATAGATGTTGGGATATATGTGATATTTAGCTCTAGTGCATCTGCTCCTGCACCTTGAAGTTTTGAAGCATATTTTGCCCAACCACCTGAGCTAACAGCATTTAAACTTGCAATTACTGGGATATCAACAGCTTTTTTTGTTTGTTCAATCTCTTTTAGATAATCATCTGCTTCAATATTATCAAAATCAACTTCACTTGGAAGATAGTCTAAAGCTTCTGCAAACGACTCACTCCCATGATATAAGAAGTGGTCAAGTTGGTGTTGCTCATGGTTTATCTGTTCTTCAAATAGTGAGTGCATAACAACAGCAGCTATACCGTTGTCTTCAAGTTTTTTTACACTTTCAAGTGATTTTGTAAGTGGTGAAGCTGCTGCAATTAGTGGATTTTTTAACTTAAATCCTAAATAGTTTGTTGTT
>JAYELQ010000249.1:0-7326 GCA_034717655.1 Campylobacterota bacterium | reverse complement strand
TAATAGGTGGTGGTGGACATTGTAAATCTTGCATAGATGTAATTGAACAAGAAAACAGATATAAAATAGTTGGGATTGTTGATAAAAAAGAGTTAATAGGTCAAAAAGTTTTAGGGTATAAAATAATTGCTTGTGATGATGATTTACCAAATCTATTTAAAATATATAAAAATGCCCTTATAACCATAGGTCAAATAAAATCAAATAATTTAAGAGTTAAGATATTTAATAATTTAAAAAGTATAGGATATAACCTACCCACTATTATATCCCCTTTTGCTTATGTATCAAAACACTCTTTTATAGATGAAGGTACTATAATAATGCATAATAGTATGATAAATGCAGATGTTAGGATAGGTAAAAATTGTATAATAAATACAAAGGCACTATTGGAACACGATGTAAAAGTTGAAGATAATTGCCATATATCAACAGCATCTGTTATAAATGGTGGTACAATTATAAAAGCAAATAACTTTATAGGTAGTAATTCAGTTACAAAAGAGAATATTGAAGTTAATAGATTTGTAAAAGCAGGAAGTTTAATTGTATGAAAAAAATCTTAATATATATTTTATTAACTATCTACATATATGCAAATGAAGATATAAAAGAGTTAGAAGGGATATTTTTCAAAATGGGTATAGAGGCTTTTTTAAAAGATTTTGAAAATGAAAAAAATATAACTTCAAATCAACAAAAAATGATAGACTTTTTAAGTTCTAAAGTTTATGACCACGAAATACTACTAAAAAGAATATCACAAGATAAAGATAAAGATAAAAAACAAAATAATATAAACCTAAATAATAATGATTTATTATTAATAGGTAAAAATCATAATAATTTAGAAGAGTTATATAAAAAAATAGATAAAATGGAAAAAGAGATAGCATTTTATAAAAATTTATCCATAAAAAATGAAAAAAAATTAATAGAATTAATAATATAAAAGAGGTATTAATTAATAAAGACAATACACTAGTAAGAGCTAAACCTTTTTTAAATGCAAAAGAAATAAGAACATTAAAAATAGGTTCTATTATAAATATTGAAAGTTGTGATAAATATGGATGGTGTAAACTAAGAGATGAAGATGCATATATTGCGAAATATCTATTAAAATTTAATAAGGATTGATATATTTATGAAAAATAAAAAAGTATTTATTATAGCTGAAGCTGGTGTTAATCATAATGGGGATATAAAATTAGCAAAAAAACTTATAGATATAGCTGTAGAAGCTGGTGTTGATGCTGTAAAATTTCAAACATTTAAAACAGAAAACTTAGTATCTAAAAATACACAAAAAGCTCAATATCAAAAAGAGAATATGAATGATAATGATAATTCTCAATTTAATATGCTAAAAAAACTTGAACTTGATACAAAAACTCATAAAGAGCTTATATCTTATTGTAAAGCTAGAGATATTATGTTTTTATCAACCCCATTTGATTTAGATAGTATAGATTTATTAAATGATTTAGGATTAAAAATATTTAAAATAGCAAGTGGAGAGATTACAAACCTTCCATATTTAAGAAAAATAGGTGCTTTAAATAAAAAAGTAATTTTATCAACAGGTATGGCGAATATAGGTGAGATAGAAGATGCTTTAGATATTTTAACAGATGCAGGAACTAAAAAATCAAATATTACAGTTCTTCACGCAAATACTATGTATCCTACCCCTATGGAAGATGTTAATTTAAAAGCGATGGTAACAATTGGTAATACTTTTGATATCAAATATGGTTATAGTGACCATACTTTAGGTATTGAAGTTGATATAGCAGCAGTTGCTATGGGTGCAAGTGTAATAGAAAAACATTTTACATTAGATAAAAATATGGAAGGTCCTGACCATAAAGCATCTTTAGAACCAGATGAGTTAAAAAATATGGTTAACTCTATTAGAAATATAGAGTTAGCTCTTGGTAGTAGTATAAAAAAACCTAGTATTAGTGAAACTCCAAATATAGATATAGCTAGAAAATCAATAGTGGCAAAAAAAGATATAAAAACTGGTGATATTTTTGATGAAAATAACTTAACAATAAAAAGAGCAGGAGTTGGGATAAGTCCAATGCGATGGGATGAGATAATAGGAACTATTTCAATAAAAGATTATAAAAAAGATGAATTAATATAATGAAAAATAAAAGAAAAATCTGTATAGTAACAGGAACTAGAGCTGAATATGGTTTACTTTATTGGCTCCTCAAAGAGATTAAAGAAGATAAAGAATTAGAATTACAAATTATAGCTACAGGTATGCATCTATCACCTGAGTTTGGACTTACTTATAAAGAGATAGAGAAAGATTTTAAAATAGATAAAAAAATAGAGATACTTTTATCTAGTGATACACCTATTGCTATATCAAAATCTATGGGATTAGCTCAAATCTCTTTTTGTGAAGCTTATGAAGAGTTAAAACCAGATATTTTAGTAGTACTTGGAGATAGATATGAGATTTTTTCAGCAGTTAGTTCTGCTATGATATCCCGTATACCTATAGCTCATCTTCACGGTGGAGAAACTACACAAGGGGCATTTGATGAATCTATAAGACATAGTATCACTAAAATGAGTCATCTCCATTTTACAGCAACAAAAAAGTATAAAAAAAGGGTTATTCAACTAGGGGAACAACCAAAATCAGTTTTTAATGTAGGTGGAATGGGGATAGAAAATATTAAAAGATTAAAACTTTTAAATAAAGAAGAGTTTGAAAAGTCTATAGATTTCAAATTAAATAAGAAAAATATATTAGTTACTTTCCACCCTGTAACTCTTGAAAACTCTACTGCTAAAGAGCAATTTCAAGAGCTTTTAGATGCTATAGATGAACTTCAAGATACAAATATTATATTTACAAAAGCCAATAGTGACACTAATGGGAGAGTTATAAATAAGATGTGTGATGAATATGTATCTAAAAATTCTCATAAATCAGTTGTTTTTACATCATTAGGTCAAATTAGATATCTTAGTGCTTTACAATATATAGATGCTGTAGTTGGAAATAGTTCAAGTGGACTAGCAGAAACACCTAGCTTTAAAATAGGAACTATAAATATTGGAGATAGACAAAAAGGTCGTATAAAAGCAAAAAGTGTTATTGATTCAAAAGAGGATAAAAAAAGTATATTAAATGCTTTTAATATACTATATTCAAAAGATTTTCAAAAAACTCTAAAAGATGTTAAAAATCCTTATGGGGATGGCTGTGCTAGTAAAAAAATCATTAAAGAGTTAAAGAGAGTTGATTTAAATAATATTCTAAAAAAGAAATTTTTTGATATAAAAAAGATTAAATATAATGAGAATAATTAAAAAAGAGATAAATATAATCAAAGATGTTTTATCACAATATATTGATGATGCAAAAATAACTCTTTTTGGGAGTAGGCTTTATGATGATAAAAAAGGTGGAGATATAGATATTTTAGTTGAAACAAAGCATACTATAAATATGAGAGAAAAGCTTGAGATTTTAACAAAAATAGAGTTAAATGGTATTTTAAGAAAAGTAGATATACTGTTTAAAACACCTATATCAGAAAAAAGTACAATATTTGATACAATTGAAAAAGAGGGGGTAGTTTTATGATTAAAGATACTATAGAAAAAATAAATTTACATAAAAAAAGATTAAAGCTTGCATTAGAAGAGATAAAAGAGTGGGAAGTTTTAGATAGTGAGATATTTGAAAACTTTGAAAAGATAAAAACAGTAGATACCTTTATATATAGATTTATAAAATTACAAGATATTATGGGGGAAAAATTATTTAAATTAACATTAGATGAGATAGGTGAGTACAAAGATAATATGTCATTATTAGATATTTTAGATAAATTAGAGAAACTAGAACTAATAAAGAATGCTAATGATTGGATGATGTATAGAAAACTTATAAATCAATTAACACACGAATATCCTAATAATGAAGATGATGTAATTGAAGGTATAAAGATAGCTATAGAGTCTTATAGTGAGATAGAGATAATTTTAAATAATATAGAACTATACTTAAAAAGAAGAGTTAATATAATATGAGAAACTATAAAGATATAATTCTAAATCAAAATTCAACAATAAAAGAAGCTCTAATAAAAATAGATATGGGTGCTATGCAAATAGGTCTTGTGGTTGATGAAGATGATAAACTAATTGGAACATTAACAGATGGAGATATAAGAAGAGGTCTTATAAATAATCTTGAACTAAAAGATAATATAGAAACTATTATATTTAGAAATCCTACAATATGTACTATAGATGATACAAAAGAAAAAATAATACAAACAGCTATTGCAAAAAAAATTCATCAAGTTCCTATAGTTGATAATGATGGTAAATTAGTTGATTTAAAAGAGATAGCAGAACTTCTAAAACAAAAAACAGTATCAAATAAAGTTGTTCTTATGGTAGGGGGATTAGGTACAAGATTAAGACCACTTACAGAAAATATACCAAAACCTATGTTGAAAGTTGGAAATAAACCTATACTTGAAACTATAATATCTAATTTTAAAAAGTATGGTTTTATAAATATCATATTATGTGTGAACTATAAATCTGATATTATAAAAAATTATTTCAAAGATGGTTCAGAGTTTGGTGTAAAGATAGAGTATATTTATGAAAATAAAAGAATGGGAACAGCTGGAGCATTAAGTTTAATAAAAGATAAATTAGATGAACCTTTTTTTGTAATGAATGGAGACTTATTAACAAATATAAATTTTGAAAATATGATGAATTATCATATTTCAAATCGAGCTACTGCTACTATGGGAGTTAGAGAGTATGACTTTCAAGTCCCTTATGGTGTAGTAAATACAGATGAAAATAATATTTTAAGTATAGAAGAGAAGCCTGTATATAACTTTTTTGTTAGTGGGGGAGTTTATATCTTAAATAGTGATATTTTAGAGTATATCCCTGATGATAAATATTATGATATGCCTACCCTTTTTGATAAATTAATAGAAAATAAACATAAAACAATATCTTTTTCTATTAGTGAATATTGGTTAGATATTGGAAGAATAGAGGAGTTTGAGAAAGCTAATAATGAATTTTATGAGGTGTTTGATGTATAAAAAGTTAAAAATAGAAAATTTTACATTGATAGAAAAAGAGGAATTAAATTTTTCTAAAAATATAAATGTATTTATAGGAAAAAATTCATCTGGAAAAACACATATAATGAAACTACTTTATTCTATTGCCAAAACTTATGAAAGTGTAGAGGAGTTAGAAAAATCTAAATCCAAGTTTGGACTACCCCTTACCAAAGAGCTATTAAAAAACTTTATGATCTCAAAAGTAGGTAAACTATCTTCTAAGGTAAAAGGTCATAACCTATCTAAAGTAGAAGTTTTCAACTATGATGATGAGTCATTAAATTTTAAAGCTAGTTCTCAAAAAAAAGAGATAGAAGTTACACAGTATATAAAAAACTTTTCGAAAGCTAGTTCTAGCATATATATACCTACAAAAGAGATACTAACTATGTTTAATGGTTTTATATCAAAATACTTAGAAGGTGATATAAAAATTGAAAAAATGTATTTTGATTTAGCAGTTAAGTTGGGTATTCCTATAAAAATGGGTGGCTTTACAAATGAACAAAAAAAATTAATAGAGCCAATTGAAAAAATCATGAAAGGTAAAGTACTATATGATAGTAAAACTGAAGATTTTTATCTTCAACAAAAAGGTTTGGGTAGAATAGATATAGGTTTGGTGGCTGAGGGCTACAGAAAATTAGGTCAAGTTCTTCATCTTATAGGAAATAAAACTCTTTCTAATGATTCAGTTATGTTCTGGGATGAACCAGAGGTAAATCTTAATCCAAGCTATAGTGAAAATATTGTTGAATTACTAGCCTATTTATCAAATAATACACAAATATTTTTGGCAACTCATGATTATTTTATACTAAAATATCTTGATTTAGAAGCTAAAAAACAAAATATAAAAATAAACTACTTCTCTTTTTATAAAGAGAAAGATACAGATAAATTTATCAAGATAGAGTCAGCAAATAGTCTCGATGATTTAGAACATAATCCTATTATTGAAGAGTTTGAACATTTATTTGAAAAATTAAGTAAGGATTTTTATGCTTAGTGTAGTGGAGAGTGGTGTAAAATTTAATTTTAATGTAGAAGCATATAATTATGATGATGTAGGCTCTATATATGAGAAAAATAAATTCTGTGGTAATAGTGCAGTTGATTTTTTAGCAATGGATAGAAAAAATATCTATTTTATAGAAGTGAAAACTGCTGAATATTTCAATACAACTATTGAAGAATTAGCAGAAAAGATTTGTAAAATATATAAAAATTTTATAGATAGTGTTGCACTTGTAAGTTTAAGCGATGATACTATATTAAGACCTTATCACATTAGGTTAAAAAATACAATACCTAAAATAATACTTTTTATTACTGATAAGTTACCAGCTGATATTCTTATTATCTATTATGAAAAAATTAAAAAACAGATAAGCAAGAAATTAAAAAGAGTTAATAGCTCAATTGACTTCATGTTAGAAACAGAAAATAATTATAATATTAAGCTTTATGATATTGTAAAGGGGAGTAAATAATGTATAATAATAAAACTTTTTTAGCTATTATCCCAGCTCGTGGTGGAAGTAAAAGACTACCTAATAAAAATATATTAGATTTAAAGGGAAAACCACTAATAGCACATACTATAGAAGCTAGTTTAAAATCTAAATATATAAATAAAGTAATAGTATCTAGTGATAATGATAATATACTAAATATCTCAAAAGAGTTTGGTGCAGATACTATAAAAAGACCTGATATCTTAGCAAATGATACATCTACTACATTTGATGCAATTAAGCATACTATTGAAAATACAGAAAAGTATGATTATATTATATTACTTCAGCCAACTAGTCCACTAAGAGATGAAAATAATATAAATGAAGCTATAGAGCTTTTAGAAGAAAAAAAAGCAGATGCAATAGTAAGTGTATGTGAGATGGAGCATAGCCCTTTATGGTCAAATACAATAGATGATACTTTATCTATGAAAAATTTTTTAAAAGATGAAGTTATAAATAAAAGAGGTCAAGATTTAGAAAAGTATTATAGATTAAATGGAGCTATATATATTATTGATACAAATAAATTATTAGAAAATAAAAGCTTTATATTAAAAGAGAATATATATGCATATATTATGGATAGAGAAAATTCTATTGATATAGATGAAAAGATAGATTTTAAAATAGCAGAAGTACTTATAGATGAATAATCTATT
>JAYELQ010000248.1:5383-7357 GCA_034717655.1 Campylobacterota bacterium | reverse complement strand
CAATTTTTGAACCTATATTATAACTATCTTTAAACTCACATTCACCTTTTGGGTGTATATTTAAACTATTATTTGGAAAGTCACACTCATCTTTAACTATTTGAGTTTCACAATCATCACCAGTTAATCCACCATTTTCACAAGTTTTTGTTTCACAAATATTATTTATTAATATCTGATTTGTTGTACAAGTTGGAGTTATATTTTCACTTTTGTATTTTATACTAACAGTTGCAATATCTGAATAATCTTCTCCATCATAAGACTTATAAGTAAAACTATCATTTGCATTAATTGGATTATAAATTATTTGAGAACCAACAACATCACTTAAAGTTCCAACAGATTTAGTTGTAACAATATAAGTTAGATTACCTCCATCTTTATCATCTCCAGTAAGATTTATAACAGTAGCTGTTAAACTATTTACTTCTATCTCAATATCATCTGCTGTTGGTTTTTGATTAACTACTTCTATATTAATTGTTTTGGTTGTACTCTTCCCTAAATCATCAGTTGCAGTTGCACTAATAGTATGAATCCCTTTTTCATTAAAAGTAAAAGTTGCTTCTAATCCAGTTTTACTTTGAGTTCCATAAGACCATATAACAGAAGTTACACTTCCATCTTCATCACTAGCAAGAGCTAAAAAATCTACACTCACCCATTTTATTATAGAAGTTTTATTAGCACTTATTGCTAAGGTTGGAGCGATATTTGGTGCTTGAGTTATAGTGATAGTTTCACTTTTTGTTACACTATCTCCTTCACTATTTGTTGCAGTAACTTTTATTGGATAACTACCAACAGAATCAAAGCTATAGATAACCTCTTTTCCAGTTTTGGTTACCTCATCTATCTCCCAACTATATGTTAAATTTTGTTCATCATTAGCTTTAAAAGTAATAGAGGTATCATTATAATATTCACCTGTAATATTATAATCAAAAAGTATTAAAGTATTAAAGTATTGTCCGCCTCGAACACAACGAACACAATTCGTATAAGACTTATAGTAGAAGTAGCTATAGCCATAGTAGAAATAGACACCCCAAGCATAACTAGAGCTATAACTTGTACTACTCCAATAATAATCATTATTTTGAATATTTTTAAATTCACTATTAATTGCAGGGTTATAATTATCTAAATCTACTATTGAATAAAGCTCATTTCTATTTGGAAGCCTCCAATCATTTTGCCCAGCAAATTCTAGATTTTCACAATAATCAACTGCACCTTCCCAATCTAAACTAGGTATATCACTACCATCTTGCCATATTAAACCTGTAGTATTATCTGTAACTGTATTATTTGAGTTATCTCTAATAAACTCACCATATAAACTAATAACAAATAATAAATAAAACAGTATTTTCATATTTTTCCTTTTTTATAATATAATTATTTTTTTAATCCAACTTTTTTTGCCAAATTATAACTATTAGAATGTTTAATATGACCTAAAAATGAGGCATTAATACTTTGGAATTCTTTTATCTCTTTCAAATCTATTTTACCATCTAACTCTTCATATTTAGTTAAAAATTTAGCTTTTTTATATTTAAAATTATTTACAACTCTTTTTCTTGTAAGTGTATAATTTGGTCGTACAATATAGCCTAAAAAATCTAATCCATCACTATTCTTTCTTATAATATATCTATCTCTTAAATTTAAATCAAGTTCAGTTTTTAAATAGTCAACGATTTTATAATACTTTTCCATTAATTCCTCTTTTGAATTTCCAAATAAAATAAAATCATCGACATATCTAATATATCTTTTTACTTTAAGCTTTCTTTTTATATAGTTATCAAAATCATTCATATATACATTTGCAAAAAACTGTGATGTTAAATTTCCTATTGGCAAAGCTTTATTTTTAGAAATTTTAAAAAGTGTTTTATGTGGAGGTAATTTCTCAAAAAGTTTTTTATCCCCTTTTAGGTAAACACCTTTTGTTATATCATT
>JAYELQ010000248.1:0-5283 GCA_034717655.1 Campylobacterota bacterium | reverse complement strand
ACTGTGATGTTAAATTTCCTATTGGCAAAGCTTTATTTTTAGAAATTTTAAAAAGTGTTTTATGTGGAGGTAATTTCTCAAAAAGTTTTTTATCCCCTTTTAGGTAAACACCTTTTGTTATATCATTTTTGGAGTATAGCTATAAGTATTAAGAGAATCTTTTAAATTCCCCAAGTTTTGAAGTAAATCTATCTCAAAAGAGAGTGCATTTATAGTATTTCTTTTATTTTTTCGACACTTTATATATGCATTATATATCTCTTGAAATTTAAACATTATTATCCGCCTCGAACACAACGAACATAATTTGTATTTGACTTATTGTTGTTGTTGCTATTGCCATTGTTGAAATAGACATTCCAAGCATAACTAGAGCCTAACGAGGTGACTTGGTTAGTTACTTTAACTCTATTTATAAAAATGTTATAAACAAATTGCAAAAAGCGATATACCAAATGGTGAACTAACCGCACAATAATTTGTTGTACTCTTCTAAGATAATATATCTTAAAATTCTGACAAGAATATTTTACCAAAATATTACTTAATCTTTTCATTTTTATAATAATTAAACCATAAATTTGTTTGTTTTGAAATATCTAAAATCATCTCACTTATAATTATAAATTGTTTAAAAGATTTAAATCCTCTTACCTCTTTTGTTATCTCTATTATTATCTTTAATGCTTCAATAATATCAATAAGTTTTACTAAAATATTAATCTTATTCTTTGATTTATTTGCTTTATATATTAAAAATAGAATTTTTTTAGAATAACTTCTTAAATCTTCTCCTAAAGTATATTTATTAGATTTATTAAAAGATGGTACAATTTGCTCAATATAGATAGCTAAATTAAGTGATGATTTATATACATTTAAATTATCATATCTCATTCTATTTCTCCTATTTTAGTTTTTAATATAATTCAAATATTCACCTCAGAAGAGGTGAAATTAAGTATTAAATTATTGTCCGCCTCGAACACAACGAACATAAAACGTATCCGACTTACCGTAGCCGCTATAGCCACTGCCGAAATCGACACCCCAAGCATAACTAGAGCTTTCCTTATACTCTTGACTACTCCAATAAGCACTTGATTTTATATTTTCAAAACCATCAAAAATAGCTGGATTATTTTTTGAATTATCTACAATTGATAAAAGCTCTTTGACAGTTGGTAATCTCCAATCAGAAGAATTTGCAAAAGATAAAGTAGAACAATAGCTTTTAGCACCCTCCCAAGTTTGTAATTTTCCGTTTGGAGTTGACTCCCAATAATAATCACCATCAATTGTTTCATTATATGGTTCATCTTGCCAAATTAAACCTGTAACATTATCTGTTACTATCTGTTTTGTATCATCTCTTGTAAAACTTCTTTTTATACCTCTTTGGTAATCTCCATCATCACCACTTTGATATGAAACTGTTTGCCCTGTTGCTAAAATACCTAAATTCACATCAGCAAATAAGTTGAGTGAGAAAGATGTTGTTAAAAGTATTGAACCTAATACTAATGAACCTAAAAATCTTTTTATCATAATTTATCCTTTGTTTATTTTATTAATGAAGAGTTTGCATCCTCTATATCTCTTAATATCTGTTTTTTTAAATCTTCATATTTATCAAATTTTTTATTATCTCTTAATTTATCAAAAAATATAACCTCAACTTTTAAAGGCAATTCTAAATCTGATATATCTTCTAATATATGTGTCTCTATAGCAAAATCACCATCTGTAGTAACTCTATGCCCTATAAAAGATATAGATTTATAGATATTATCAACTATCTTTGTTTTTGTTATATATATACCATCTTGTGGTATAAGATATTTTTTAACTTTTAGATTTATAGTTGGGACAAACTCTTTTTTTCCTAAACCTTGACCTTTTATAATATTACCTAATATACAATAGTTATAACCCAATAACTCATTTGCCTTTATAATTTTACCATCTTTTAAATATTCTCTTATCACCCTTGAGTGTGTAGATTTATTATTTACTTTATATTCATCTAATACTTTTAATTCACCTTTGAATATCTCTTTTAGATGAGATGTATTAGATTTTGCATTATGTCCAAAATGAAAATCGTATCCAACTACTATTTTTTCTAAAGATGAGAACTCTTCTAATATTAATTTTATAAACTCTATACCTGTTAAAGATTTTATATTTTCTAAAGGGTAATAAAATATAGGATAAGATGTATGTTTTCCCCTTGAGATAGATGGTGTTAAATTTTCATAATCTGTTTGTATTACAACAATAGCTCCATTATCACATAAATTTGAAAATAGTTGTTGGTGAGCTAGATGCATACCATCAAAACCACCAATAGCTATAGATTTTATTTTATTTTTCATCATTATATTTTATTTTAAATCAAATAAGTTTTGAATATTATCTAATATCATATCACCTTGATGTGAAGATGATATCTCTTTTAAGTTTTTTGTAGGTGAATGTAAAAATTGAGTCATAATAGTTTCACAAAGTTTTTGAATATTTTCTTTATCTTCACTTTTTATAAAACTCTTTTTTATAGCATTTTCTATTTTATTATCTATTATCTCTTTACTATGAAGATGAAGTTTTTTTATAAATGGTTCAACACTTAATATTTTTAACCAATCATAAAACTCTTGAGTTGTATTTTTAACTATTAAATATGCCTCTTTAGCTTGAGATGCTCTTAACTCTATATTTTCATCTACTATACATTGTAAATCATCAACACTATATATATTTATATTATCTATTTTCATATCTTCTATATCTCTTGGTAATGCAATATCAAACCAATTTCTACTATTTTGATACTCTTTTATCATCTCTTTTTTTATAATAGGGTATGGGGCTGAAGTTGCTGTTACCATAAGTCTCATAGAGTTTAATAACTCTTCTAGTTTATTATAAGGCTCTACTGATATTTGCTCTTTTTTATACTCTTGCCCATTTCCATCTTCTAATATAGCTATAGCTAATGCTTTTGCTTTTTTTATATTTCTACTACATATAATAACATCAAAACCATATTTTAAAAGATGCCTACAAGCTAGTTCACTCATCTCTCCAGCACCTATTACAAGTGCTTTTATCCCTTGGCTATCTTTATAAAGTTGTTTTGCTTTTGATACTGCTGTTGATGCTACAGATACAGAACCAGAACCCAATTGAGTAGCATTTCTTACATTTGCAGCACATCTAAAAGCATAATTTATAACTCTTGATAATTTTTGTGAAGAGAACCCTTTCTCAATAGAAAATTTAAAAGCATCTTTTAATTGCCCTGCTATTTGTGTTTCTCCAACTACTAAACTATCTAAAGATGAAGCAACTGTAAATATATGATGAACAGCTCCCTCATTTTCATATATATCTGCTCTATTCGATAAATCTTTTATAGATAAATTGGAATGATTAGAAAACTCCTCTAGTGCAACTTTAATTGCCATTTTACTAGTAAATGTACTAATTATAAGCTCTATCCTATTACAAGTAGATAAAAGAATAGCTTCATTTATAATATTCTCTTTTAAAATCTTTTTTAAAAAAGTCTCTTTCTCTATCTCATTACCAAAAGCTATTTTCTCCCGTGTAGATATATCTGTATTTTTATGTGTAAAACTTATTACTAAATATTCCAATTTGATTTTTTCCTTAAAAGATATTTCGTAGAATATAATTATATCATTTTAATAGATTTAAATCAATATTTAGATAATATGCGAAAAAAAAAGGTTATTAAATGATAAAATATGAGTATAGATTTGGCTTATTATTAATTTTAGCTATCTCAATATTAGCTATTTTACTATCTAGTTTTATAGCAATAGGTGCTGTTACTATAGCTATTATTTTAGGTATTATAATAGGTAATAGTGTTAAGTTTAAAGATAAATATAATAGTGGTATAACTTATGCGGAAAAAACTATTTTATCATTTTCAATTGCTCTAATGGGTATAAATCTAGATTTTTCTATACTTTCACAATTAGGTATTAAAACAATAATATTAATTATATTAGGTATGATTATTACTATATTAAGTGCTATTATAATAGGTAAATTTTATGGTATAGATAAAAAACTATCTTTACTTTTAGGTATAGGAAATGGTGTATGTGGAAGTAGTGCAATTAGTGCAACAGCTCCTATTATAAAACCTGAAAAAAACTTTATAGGTTTAAGTGTTGCTATTGTAAACTTATTAGGAACTATTGGTATATTTTTATTACCTTTTATAGCTATTTTATTTAATCTAAATGATATAGATGCAGGGATATTAATAGGTAATACACTTCAAGCAGTAGGGCAAGTAACAGCAGCTGGTTTTAGTATAAGTGATGAAGCTGGTGTTAGTGCAACTACAGTAAAAATGGGAAGAGTTTTACTTCTTACTCCACTTGTGTTAATTTTAATTTATATATTTACTAAAAATAGTAATAACTCAAAAAATGAAGAAAAATCAAATAAAATAGGGATACCTATATTTATACTATTTTTTATATTTTTCTCTTTAATATCTTCTTTCTCTTTAGTAAGTGATGATATTAAAAATATAATTAGTAGTATATCTAGCTATTCCCTTATCTTAGCAATGAGTGCAATAGGGTTAAAAATACATTTTAATGCTATTAAAACTGATGGTAAAGATGCTTTAAAAATAGCTAGTTTAGTATTTTTAATACAGATTGTGTTTAGTTTAGGGTTTTTGTTACTATTTTAAATCAAAATATGATTTATTGTATAGCTAGTAGTTCTACCTATTGTTCCTTCTACTTTTTTTATACAACCTTTAGCAAGTAAATCAGATATATCCCTTGATGCATTTGCAGGGGCTGTATCTGCTATTTTTATATATTTCTTTTATCAACATAATTACATTTTGAACAAGTTTGAGATGTATATGCTGGGTTTATCTCTGTTACTATTATTCCAAATTCCTCTTTTAATTGATTTAATTTATTATTAATAATTTTTTTACCGAAATTACTGATAATTCTATTTAAACTTTTTGATAATTTAGGAGATTGAAAATTTAATCTTTCAATTACAATCTCTTTAGGTTTATAAATTTTAATTATATTATTTAAAACTCTATTTATCTCATTTTTTAAATAATCTCTAATTTTATCTCTTATTTTTTTAATAATTGTGAAAAATTTCTACCAAATAAATCTCCATTATTTGTAGCAAATAAGTTATTTAATCCTAAATCTAAAGCAATTTTATCAGTTTTTGGAGTATAAGTTTTTTTATCAATAT
>JAYELQ010000247.1:0-7358 GCA_034717655.1 Campylobacterota bacterium | reverse complement strand
ATAAAATTTGATAAGCAATATAGTATATCTTATGAAGAGGAGTATGACTTAATAAATAAAGTTAGTAGAAAAAAAGAGTATATTTTTAATATAGATAGAAAATGTTGGAATGTTAATTTTAAAGTTACAAATGCTATTGTAGCTACCAATACTACAAATGATACTATTTTAAGACAAAATATATTATATTTAGAATTAAATTTAAAAAAACTATTTAATATAAATCAATATTATAAATTTAAAGAGAGAAGAGAATAGATGAAAATAGATAATATTATTTTTAAAGATAGAAAAGATGCTACTAATCAACTATTGAAAGTATTACCATTAGAGTCTATGAAAAAAGATGATTGGATAGTATTAAGTATATCTAAAAATGCTGTTTCAATGGCAATTGATATAGCACAAGAGTTAAATGGTGAATTTGATTTTATGTTGACAGAAAAAATATTAGCACCACAAAATGATGAGTGTGAAATAGCTATAGTTACAGAAACAAATCAAATTATTATACATGAAGAGTTGATGAAATTATTTTCTTTAGATTTAAAAAATATATACAAAGAGGGAAATTTAAAATATAATGAGATAATTAAGGGATATAAAGCTAAATATCGTAATTCATTTGATATAATAGATTTAGCAAATAAAAATGTTCTTTTAATAGATGAAGGTTTAAATACAGGATTAACTATGATGTCTTGTATAAAATCTGCAATAGTAGAAAAAGTAAAGTCAGTTTATGTAGCTGTACCTGTTTTGCCAAGTGTAACTATTGATGATATTAATTTAATTGCAGATGATTTATATTATGTTCAATCACCTGAACATTTTATATCGATTGAGTTTTATTATGAAAAATTAGAAGAGTTAAGTTTAGAAGATATTAAAAGATTAAAAGGAAAAATATGTCAACAGTATGTGAATTAGAATTAAATAATAAAAAAGAGGTTTTTGAATTTAATAAAGTAGCAAAACAGAGTAACGGTTCTGTTTTATTAACTATAGGGAAGACAGTTATTATGGCAACAGTTGTTTCAGAATTCGATAATCCAGTTTCTGAAGATTTTACACCATTAACAGTTCAATACATAGAAAAAACATATGCAGCAGCTAAGTTCGCAGGTGGTTTCATAAAAAGAGAAGGTAAACCAAATGATTTTGAAACATTAACTTCAAGAATTATTGATAGAAGTTTAAGACCATTATTTCCAAAAGGTTATGTATATCCAACTACTATAACTGTTATGGTTTTAAGTGTAGATAATAATGTTGATTTACAAGTTTTAGCATTAAATGCTGCTTCTGCTTCATTATATGTTTCAGATTTACCTATTAAACAATCTGTATGTGCAACTAGAATAGGTAAAATAGATGATAAATTAGTTATAAATCCATCTTTATCAGAATTAGAAGAATCAACACTAGATTTATATGTAGCAGGTACATCTACAGATTTATTAATGATAGAGATGAGATCTATATCTTCACAAGAGATGGTTGACGTTGGTATTGAAGCTTTTGAAAAAGTTAATAATATAAATGATATAACTGAAGATGAACTAGTTGAAGCTATAGGTGTAGCTTATAATAATATAACAAATACAAATAAAACATATGAAGATAGTTTTGAAATAGCAGCTTTTGATATGGAAGATATTGAACTTAAACCTCATAGTGTTAAAGATAGTATTATTTCACATATAAGAGATAATTATGCTCAGAACATTAAAGATGCTATAAAAGTATTAGCAAAAAAAGAGAGATCTAGTGCTATAAATGATATTGCGACTCTTGTAATAGAAGATGATTATTGTGTATCAAATGAGATATCTATTGAAGATTTAAAAGAAGCTGTAGAGATAGTAAAAAAAGAGTTTGTAAGGTCTATGATAATAGATGATAAGATTAGAGCAGATGGAAGAAAACCAGATGAAGTAAGAGCAATATCTATAGAAACAAATATATTACCATCTGCTCACAGTAGTTGTTTATTTACAAGAGGTGAAACACAAGCTTTAGTTGTTGCTACTTTAGGAAATAATAAAGATGCACAAATGTATGAAACATTAACAAGTAAAACAGCAAATAATGAAAGTTTTATGGTTCATTATAACTTTCCTGGTTTTAGTGTTGGTGAAGCAAAACCTATTTTTGGAGTAAGTAGAAGAGAATTAGGTCACGGTAATCTTGCAAAAAGAGCTTTAGAAGCATCTATAGATAAAGATTATACAGATACTATAAGGTTAGTATCAGAGATATTTGAATCTAATGGTTCATCTTCTATGGCTACTGTTTGTGGAGGTTCTATTGCTTTAAAAGCAGCAGGTATCCCTATATCTTCTTTAGTAGCTGGTGTTGCTATGGGTGGAGTTTTTCAAGATGGAAAATATGTTGTTTTAACAGATATTATGGGACTTGAAGACCACGATGGTGATATGGATTTTAAAGTTACAGGTACACAAGATGGTATTACAGCTCTTCAGATGGATATAAAATTAGGTGGTATAGAATTAAAAGTATTAAAAGAAGCTTTATACCAAGCAAAAGCTGGAAGAAATCATATTTTAGGACTGATGGAAGAGGCAGCTTCAGATATTGTTACTAGTGAAGCATTACCTTTAATTGTTCAGTTTAATATAGACCCAAGTAAAGTTATGGCTGTGATTGGGAAAGCAGGTTCTGTAATAAAAGATATTATTGATAAATTTGGTGTATCTGTAGATTTAGATAGAGATTCAGGTGGTGTTAAAATAACAGGTAATGATAAAGATAGTATTTTTAATGCTTCTGAGCATATTAAAAATATATCTTCAAATGCAAAGTCTTTTCAGAAAAAAGAGGTAATTAATTTTGAGAAGTTATATACTGTTGGAGATGTTTTAGATGGTAAAGTTGTAAGGATAGCTGATTTTGGAGCATTTTTGGAGTTACCAAAGGGTGGAGAGGGTTTATTGCATATCTCAAAAATATCAAAAAAGAGAGTTGCAAAAGTTGAAGATGTTTTAAGTATTAACGAAGTTGTAAATATAAAAGTTTTAAAAGTAACAAAAGATAGAATAGAACTAGTATCATCTTCTATATAAAATATATTATTTTATGATAATTTAAACAAATATTTGATATAGTTATTTAAATTATAGATTCATTTTGAAGGGAAAATAAATGAAGTTATTGATTGTAGACGATTCTACTATGTTAAGAGATATGTTGTCTTATGCACTTATTGAAGGTGGTTATAATGATGTCGTGGAAGCTGTTGATGGACTTGATGGATTAAATAAAGTTAAAGAGATACAATTTGATTTAATCATTAGTGATATCAATATGCCAAATATGGATGGATTAACTTTTGTTAAAGAAGTTAGAAAATTGTCACAATATTCTAAAGTACCTATTTTAGTATTGACAACTGAAAGAAGTGATGAAATGAAATTAAAAGGTAAAGATGTTGGTGCAACAGGTTGGATAATTAAGCCCTTTGTTCCAGAACAACTTTTAAAAGCTGTTAATATAGTATTAAGTAAAATAAATGGTTAAATAAGGAGAAGTAATGTCTGGATTTGATATATCAATGTACAGGGATATGTTTGTAGAAGAAGCTGAAGAGTTATTTGAATCTGCAGATAATGTATTATTAGAAGCAGAAAATAATGGTAGTTTAACAGAAGATGAGATGGGGCAACTGTTTAGGGATGTTCATACTCTAAAAGGTAGTGGTGCTTCTGTTGAATTAGCATTTTTTGCTGAATTTACACATGATGTTGAAAATATGATGGATAAACTAAGAAATCATAAATTAGAGTATATTCCAGAGATGGCTGGAGTTCTTATTGATGGTTTAGATGTTATGAAAGAGATATTACAACTAGAGTGTGATGGTGAAATAACAAGAGAGATTTTTAGTGAAAAAACTGATGATTTACTTAAAACAATTAGAGGTTATATGGATGGTGAGGGCTCTTCTGCAACTCAAGAAGAGGCAGAATCTATACCAGCTACTTCAACACAAGAAGCTAGCCCTGTAGCTGTAGCAGAAACATCTACTCAAGAAGAAGTTTCTAGTTCAGCAAAAACTAGTGGTAATGGAGCATGGGGATTTTTCAATGAAGAGCAATTAGAAGAAGTTGAGGAGATGGAAAGCTCTAGTTCAAATTTTGGTTTTTTTGATGATATGGAAGCGATTGAACCAAATGCAACAATATCTATGGACCCTGCACCAGTAGAAAAAACAGCTCCTGTTGAAACTCCAGTTGCTGAAAAAGTAGAAACAAAAGCATCAGAAGTAAAAGCACCAGAAACAAAACCAGAACCTGTAAAAAAGGCACCAGCTAAAAAGTCAGGTGGTGCTGCTCCAGCTAAAAAAACTGTAACTAGTACAATTAGAGTAAATCTTGATAAAATTGATCTACTTATGAATAATGTTGGAGATCTTGTAATTACAAATGCTATGTTGACTCAATATAGTACAACAATAGATAATAATAAAGTTAGAAACTCTGTTTTAGAAAGATTAGAATTGTTAGAAAGGCATATTAGAGAGATGCAAGATTCTATTATGAGTATTAGAATGGTACCTATGGAGTCTATTTATTCTAAATTTCCAAAAGTTGTAAGAGATATATCTAAAAAACTTGGTAAAAAAATAGAATTTAAACATGAAGGTGATAGTGTTGAGATTGATAAGGCTATGATTGAAGGTTTGACAGATCCACTAATGCATATTATTAGAAACTCATTAGACCACGGTTTAGAGATGCCAGATGAAAGAGCAGCTGCAGGTAAATCTGAAACAGGTACAATTACAATTACAGCAGAACAAGCAAATGGTCAAATGATTATTACTATTAACGATGATGGTAAAGGGATAGATGCAGATAGAGTTGCTCAAAAATCTTTTGATAATGGTATTATTGATGAGTATCAATTATCTACAATGACAAATAATGAAAAAGCTATGCTTATTTTTGGTGCGGGTGTAAGTACAGCTGATACAATTACAGATATATCTGGTCGTGGTGTTGGTATGGATGTTGTTAAAACGAATATAACAAAACTAGGTGGTATAATTAAATTAGATACAGAAGTAGGTGTTGGTACAACTATTACTATTATGTTACCACTTACACTTGCTATTCTTGATGGTCTTGATATTGCTGTTGGAGATTTAATATATATATTACCTTTAAGTTCAATTGTTGAGTCACTTCAACCATCAACAGATATGATTAAGAAAATTGGTGATGGAACACAAGATTTATTGATGTTAAGAGAGGAATTTATACCTGTTGTAAGATTACATAACTTATTTGATATAAAACCTAAACATGAAAAGATTGAAGAGGGTATGTTAATAGTTGTTAAATCAGGAACACTTAAAATAGCTATGTTTATAGATGAGTTTTTACATCAGCATCAGGTTGTTGTTAAGCCTTTAGATAAAAATTTTAGAAGTGTTGAGGGTATAGGTGCAGCAACAGTTAGAGGAGATGGTTCTATAGGACTTATTTTAGATGTAATGGGTATAATTGAAGCTCAAAAGAAATCTGAACAATTTCATATGAATGCGAATGAAAATTCTAATTCTAATTCTAATTCTAAACTAGAAGCTTCTTAAAAAACTTACTGTGCATGATGTAAAAAAACTTCATTCTCAAGTAAAAGATATTTTATATTCTTTGACTGGTATAACTTTGTCAGAGAATAAAGGTGTTATGATAACTAATCGTTTAGATAAACTAAAACGAAATGTTGGTTCTAATACTGATATTGAAGAGTTATTAAAAGATATTGAAAATGGAAAATATATAACTGAATTTATAAATACATTTACAACAAATAAAACACATTTTTTTAGAGAAGATTTTCATTTTGTCGATTTAAGAGATAGAGTTTTACCAGAATTTAATAAGCAAAATAAAACTATAAATATGTATTGTTCTGCATCATCTACAGGTGAAGAACCATACTCTATGGCTATGACAGTAAAAGAGGTTTCTCCAATAATGAAAGCTGAAATTATAGCTACTGATATAGATACAAATGTATTACAACAAGCTGCTGATGGTATTTACAGGTATCAAAAAAGTTCAAAAGAGTTTCCACAGTGGATAGAACCACAAAAATATTTTAAAAGAAGAATTGAAAAGAATTTAATTGGTGATGAGATATTTATAAAAGCTAATGATAATTTAAAAGAGATGATAACTTTTGCACAAATGAATTTAAGTGATGATAGTTATCCTTTTGAAAAGAATTTTTTTGATGTTGTCTTTTGTAGAAATGTATTGATTTACTTTTCTGTTGAAGACCAAAATAGCATATTAAAAAAACTATTTTCACATTTAAAAATTGGTGGTACATTATATATAGGACATTCAGAAAATCCACATGATTTAATTAATTATGTTAAAAGAATTGGTCAAAATATTTTTATTAAACTTAGGGATATATAATTATGATAAGAGTAGGACATAAAGATGGAAGTATTGAAATAAAGAGTTCTTCTACTATTAATCAAATAGTTAAAGGTATGCCAACTCATACAATTATTGGCGGTGAATTTGCTGTTGTAAGTGATAATGAAAATATTGCATTTAAAACATTACTTGGTTCTTGTGTCGCTATAATGTTTTATGATAAAAGTCTTAATATTAAAGCTATGAACCATTTCTTATTACCAACAACAAGTAATACTAATGATGATATGAAATATGGTTTATATTCAGTTGAAGCTATGTTAAATGAGATGTATAAGTTAGGTTGTAAAAAAAATAATATGGCTGCTAAGATATCTGGTGGAGCTGATATTATGAATATCGATTTTACAAGTAAAAGTATAGGTCATAGAAATGTAGAGTTTGCTCGTACTTTTTGTCAGTCTGAAGGGTTTAGAATATTGTCGGACCATACAAGAGGTAATAGTGGTAGAGTGATACTAATGGCAAATAGATTTGAAACATTTATTAAAAATGTTGATAATGATAGCACTTCTATTAGTGTAGTAAATGAAGAGAAAAGGTTACAATCTGAATTATCAATTAGACAACCTGCAATTAGTGAGTATGTTAGTGGAACAGGTTTATATGAAGATGAATCTAGTTCAAACTCTATGGAGATAGATTTCTTTTAATGTACACAGTTATTATAATAGATGATTCTTTATCTATGAGAAATATTTTAAAAGATATTATAGATAATATGGAAGACTTTAGGGTTGTTTATACTGCTTCAGATGCTTATGAAGCTAGAGAAAAAATAAAATATTATGAGCCAGATTTAGTAACTATAGATATAAATATGCCAAAAATGGATGGTATCACTTTTTTAAGAAATCTTATGAGACTTCACCCTATGCC
>JAYELQ010000246.1:0-7405 GCA_034717655.1 Campylobacterota bacterium | reverse complement strand
TCAAGTCCCATACCTGTATCTATACTAGGTTTTGGAAGTGGATTTAAATTTCCCTGTACATCTTTTTCATATTGCATAAAAACAAGGTTCCAAATCTCTAAAAATCTATCACCCTCTCCACCCATTTTATCTTCAGGTGAATTAAAATTTTCTTCACCTTGGTCATAAAAAATTTCACTACAAGGACCACAAGCACCAGTATCACCCATAGACCAAAAATTATCTTTATCACCAAATTTCATAATTCTATCTTCGCTTATATGTTTTGTCCATAGTTGATATGCTTCATCATCACTATGGTGAACAGTAACCCATAGTTTATCTATAGGAAGAGCAAGATTTACAGTTATAAACTCCCATGCATTAGCTATAGCTTCATCTTTAAAATAGTCACCAAATGAGAAGTTCCCTAACATCTCAAAAAGTGTATGGTGTCTAGCTGTATAACCAACATTTTCTAAGTCATTATGTTTTCCACCAGCTCTTACACAAAGTTGACAACTTGTAGCTCTTGGAGTTTTTGGGGCAGATATAGCCCCTGTAAATGTATCTTTAAACTGTACCATACCTGCATTTGTAAATAACAAACTAGCATCATCTGGTACAAGTGGAGCACTTTTTACAATTGTATGCTCTTTTGAAGCAAAATAATTCAAAAATTCTTTTCTAATATTCATAATTTTAATCCATTTTTTAATTTATATCTAATTCTACCCAAAAAATCATTTATAATTTGTTATACAAAGTTTATTTAAAGAAAAAAGATTGTACAATTTTTTTATACAAAATATTAAAAGGAAATAAATATGGGTAAATATATAGATTTAACAAGTGAAAACTTTGAAGTAACAACAAAAGAGGGTGTATGTTTAGTGGACTTTTGGGCTCCTTGGTGTGGACCTTGCAGAATGGTATCTCCAATTATTGAAGAGTTAGCAGTTGATTTTGATGGTAAAGCAAATATTTGTAAAGTAAATACAGATGAGCAACAAGAATTAAGTCAAAAATTCGGTGTAAGATCTATACCTACAATCGTATTCTTAAAAGATGGTGAGATTGTTGATACTATGGTTGGTGCTGCTTCAAAACAAGCGTTTGCTGATAAAATAAATAGTTTTCTATAATATTTAAAAATAAAATATAGATTTAAAAAAGGTTAGGGGTTAAATTTCCTAACCTTTTTTTATGTCTATAAAAATAAAAGATAATTAAAAAAGGGGATTTTATGTTTAGTATGGGAGCAAACTTAGAGGGTGATAGTTGGGAAACTAAGAAACTAAAATCAAAAGATAAAACTTTTGAAAAGATATCAAAAAATCAACATCAACTTGTATTTACATTTGAAAAAAGAAGAGGAAAACCAGTTACATTAGTTGGTAGATTTTTTATGTCAGATAAAGAGAAAAAAGATATTTTAAAAATGTTAAAAAGTAAATTAGGTTGTGGTGGGACTATAAAAGAGGAGTGGATAGAGATACAAGGTGATAAAAAAGATAAAATAAAAGAGATACTTACTAAAGAGGGTTGGAAGTTTAAATAACTTATCCTTTTTCTTAATATTATATTAGTAGATATTATTATATTCATAAGATAAAATATTTGTAATATAAGTGATTTTTTATAAAATTAAGTTATAATAATAGGTGAAAATTTGCAATTTTTAAGGAGAATGAATGAATGATTATAAAGGATATTGGAATCCAATACTTGCAGGTATCATACTAGGTATAGCCTTATTTGGTAGTTTTATGATTGCTGGTCAAGGTATGGGAGCTAGTGGAGCATTTGCAAGAGCAACAGCACAATTAACTTTTTTATACGATGGTACATTTGATATTAATGCTTATGCTTCTAAATATTTATCAAATGGTGATGCTTTAGCAAACTGGACTGTTATTCAAGTTGTAGGGATATTTTTAGGTGGTTATATAAGTGCTGCAATTGCTGGTAGAATAAAAAGTGGTGTTGATAGAGGTGAAGGATACCCTATATACAAAAGACTTTTTTGGGCATTTTTAGGTGGTATCATTATAGCTGTTGCTACAAGATTTGCAAGAGGTTGTACAAGTGGACAAGCATTAGATGGTGCTGCCACTTTTAGTGTGGGGGCTTGGATATTTATGTTAGCAGCCTTTGGTGCTGGATTTTTATTCTCTGCACTATTCAAAAAACAATGGAAAGGGGTAAACTAATATGGAAACATTATATCCTTTATATACAACTGGAGCATTAACTTTAAATGAAAACTATTTTTATGCATTAATTATAGGTATAGTTTTTGGTATTATTTTAGAAAGAGCTGGATTTGGAAGGTCAACCCATATTGCCCCAATATTTTATTTTAAAAACTTAAGAGTATCTCAAGTTATGGTTAGTGCTATTTTAACATGTGCTACACTACTTACTATCTCTGTTTATGCAGGTATTCTTGATTTTAATCAAATATTTATACCTACAGTTTATATTTGGCCATATTTAGTTGGTGGAATACTGTTTGGTTTAGGTATGGTTATGTCAGGATGGTGTCCGGGTACTGCTGTTGTTGGATTTGCAGTTGGAAAACTAGATGCAGCAGTATTTTTACTAGGTGTTATGGTAGGTATGAGTGTATATTTTGACCAATTTGACAAACTTGCAGATTTTGCAAACTCATCAAATGTAGGGAGACTTACTATAGATAATCTTGTAGGTGGAGATATATATAGTTCTCTTATTATAACAGTGTTTATAGGTATTGGATTAGGTGTATTTATGCATATTATGAAATCAATTAGAGAGAAAAAAGAGGAGGAAGAATAGAATGAAAATTATATCAGCAGGGGTAGGGGCAGCTTTATTATTAGCAGCTCTTTTGTTATCTTATTTATCAAGCAGTAATGCAGATAAAATGATAGAAAATCAAAATGCTATTGTTATGAAGTATGTAAGTGATTCAAAAGAAGCATTAGAAAACGAAGACTTAAAAGGTGCTAAGAAATTTGCTAAAAAAGCTATACAAGCAGACCCAAACAACAAAGCTGGATTTAAAGCTTATGATGAGGTTTTAAAAGCAAAATATAAGCCTTTAGAAGTTAATTCAGTAGTTGTTCCAACTCAACCATCAGTAGAAGATGATGAAGAGGAAGATGAAGGTGCTATGGGTTGTTAATTCAATCTTATTAGCTATTTATAAAAATCAAAAGGATTTAAAATGAAAAAAACAGTTCTAACATTAACAACATCAGCAGTATTAGCAAGTAGTTTATTTGCTTTAAATGTACCATCAAATCATATAGTAGATACAGATTGGTTAAAAGCCCATTTAGGTGATAAAGATTTAGTAATAGTTGATATGAGAAAAGATACTAAGAA
The DNA here is from genome assembly GCA_034717655.1 of Campylobacterota bacterium. Lineage (GTDB taxonomy): Bacteria > Campylobacterota > Campylobacteria > Campylobacterales > Arcobacteraceae > JAIOSF01. The sequence continues at coordinate 4,054 of JAYELQ010000246.1, read as the reverse complement.
AAAACCAACTTACTCAAAATCTCATATAAAAAGTGCTATTAAATGGTCTTCTAAAGAGTATAGAGAGGGGAGATATATTGCAAAAAGATTATCTGAGTATTATACAAAAAAGAGAGGTAAACAAGTACAAAAAGCAATCCCTGGATATATAGTATCTCCAAAAGGTTTTGAAGCTTTAATGCAAAAGTCAGGTATAAATAATAAAACAGCAGTTGTATTTTATGCAGCTGGAAAAGCATCTAAAGATTATAGAGATGCAGCTATGGGAATATTTACTTCTATCTATTATGGACACGATAATGTAGCTATTTTAAATGGTGGATTTGCTGGTTGGATAAAAGATGGGGGAAAAACTTCTTCAACAAAAACAACTAACTCTAAAGGTGGTTTTAAAATTAAGAAATTTAATAGAGATGTTTTAGCAGTAGCTGAAGATATAGATGAAGCTGTAACATTAGGTAATATCCAAACAGTAGATACAAATGGATTAGGTTCACATTATGACGGTACTAAAAAAGGTGACTTTAGAAGAGATGCAGAGGGGCATCTTCCAGGTGCTAAAGCTATGCATACTAAAGAGTTAGCAGTTAAAAAAGATGGGGTATATTATTTTCCTACAAAGTCTCAAGCAGAGGTAAAACTTAGCAAAGCTGGAATAAGTACAGATAAACCAACAATTTTATATTGTAACACTGGAAATTTAGCTGCAGGTAATTGGTTTGTTCATAAATTTATTGTTGGGCAAAAAGATATAAGAGTTTATAATGGTTCTATGGCAGATTATACTGCTTTACCAAACAGACCTTTATCTCACTAATTAATTTAACTATATAATAATAAAAATAAAGTATAATATAATATGAAATTTTTATATTTACTTTTATTTTTAACTACACTTTTATTTTCCAATACAAAACCAGATAATTGTATAACTTGTCATAAAGATACAACACCCATTGATAACTTCCACCCTTATGAAGAGTTTGGATGCAGCTCTTGTCACGGTGGAGATAAAAATGCTCTTACTAAAACTAAAGCTCATAAAAATATGATATTAAACCCATCAAGATTAGAGTATGCCTCTAAATATTGTGGCAAATGTCATCAAGAGATTATAGATAGAGTTGAAAAATCTATTATGAATAATATGAGTGGTGTTTTAGATGTTCTAAAATATCAATTTCACGAAACAAAAACAATAGAGCATACAAAAGGGATAGAGTATCTAAAGAATAAAGCTACAAAAGAGCAAACATTAGCAGAAGACCATTTTAGTAAACTTTGTGCAGCTTGTCATATAAATCAAAAAGAGGAGATATTTAATAAAGAACATTATACTCCAAGGGGTGGTGGTTGTGTAGATTGTCATAGGGTAGGTGAAAAGTTAATAATTAAAAGTGAAAAGTTAAAGATAGTTCACCCAAAACTATCTACAAAAATACCTAGTTCGAATTGTCTAAAGTGTCATAACCGTTCAAATAGGATAGGTTTATCATATTTTGGAGAGTTTGAAAGTGAAGGGTATGGTACACCTTATAAAAATGGGAAATTAACAAATAAAATAGATAGAGGTAGATATTATTATGAGTTACCTGCAGATATCCATCATAGTAGTGCAAAACTTGATTGTATAGATTGCCATACAGAAAAAGGTGTAATGGGAGATGGTAAAAGTCATAAGCATATGGAAGATGCTGTTGATATATCTTGCAAAGATTGCCATAAAGCAGATTTTCAAGATACTACTAACTTTGGACTTGCAGGTATGCTTATCGCTTTAAATGAAGATATACCATATCCAGAAAAGATAGCAATAAGTAAAAGAAAAAATTCACCTTTATATAATGTACAAAAAAATGATGATAATATAAGCTTTTATAGAAAAATAGATGGTAAAAAGTTTGATATGGGGCAGATGAGTGATGAACCTTACCATAATTTGGATATTCATAAAAGACTTGATTGTACAGCTTGTCATAGTTCTTGGATAGCAAGTTGTTATGGTTGTCACGAAATTTATTTTAAAAATGGTAAACAATATGATTGGATAAAGCATAAAAAAACAAAAGGAAAATGGGTAGAGCTTCGCTCATATTTAAGATATGAATCACCAGCTTTAGCAATAGGGTATAATAATAAAATTATGCCAACAGCTCCTGGGTGTCAAGTGATAACATCTGTTTATGATAAAAATATTACAGATGAAGGTTTTCACTCTTTTGCTTATGCTGCTTGGGATCCACATACAACACAAAAACATAGCCGTGGTTGTGTTGATTGCCATTTTAATCCACAAACTTTAGGTATGGGTGCTGGAAATCTTGATATAAAAGATGGAAATATAACTTTTATCCCTTTTTATAACTCTATAGAATCTGGAATGCCTATAAACTATCCTATAGATGCTTTAGTATCAAAAGATGGGGAGCAGTTTCAAAGTTTTTCAAGAGAAAATGCAAGGGGCTTTAATAAAAATGAGGTAAATAAAATAGTAAAAGCTTATGAGTGTATAATTTGTCATAACAGTTGGAGTGATAAAATATATCAAGATTTTAATAAAAGTAAAAAAGAGTTTTATAATAAAAATACACAATGTTCAAAAGAGTTATTAAAATGAGAAATTTTATATATATTTTTTTAATTATAAGTTTAAATATAAATCTATTTGGAAATAGATGTTTGCAGTGTCATCCTAATAAAATGCAACAGTGTGAAAATTCAAACCATTTTACTATGAAAAACTCTATTAATATCACAAGAAAAACTTGGGGTATAAAAGATAGTAATGTAACACTTCAAACTTTACCTAAAAGTAAAATAGATATAGAAAAACCAGCTGATTTAGTAGATGATTTTTTAAGAAGAAAGTGCCTTAAGTGTCACTTGCAAAGTAAAACTGTAAATAAAACAGATAATTTATGTTTAGCTTGTCATAATCAACATAATAATAAATTAGATGCTTTTAAATCAAAACCAACTCAAGAGAAGTGTCTAAAGTGTCATAATAATGAGTATATAGGTACAGATTATTTAGGATTGTTTCCACACGATTATGACAAAGCTTATAGAAGTCCAATAAGTAAAAAAGGGTATTATCCTAAAAGACCTTATGGGATAGATTTTCATCATCTTGAAGCTGATATACATCATAAAAAAGGGATGAGTTGTATAGATTGTCATAAAAATAGTAAAACTAAAAAATGGGAAGATGAGGTAAATTGTAAATCTTGCCATACCAATATAAGTAAAAAAAATCATTTAGATTATCATAATAATTTATCTTGTAGTAGCTGTCATAGTGCTTGGAATATAAGTAGCTATGAGTTAAATGTTTTAAGAGATGATACACCTAATTATAAACAATGGAAAAGATTAAAAGTACAAGAGGATATATATCTTGAAAACTTTTTAAATAAAGCTATAAAATCAAAACAGATTATAAAACCTGTAATGCCTGATTATATAACAAATGAGTTAAAAGATGGTATTTGGTATAGTGGTTGGAGATTTAGAAGATGGGAGAATTTCTTTTTAATTAATAGTGAAGATGGAAAAATAAAAATAGCAAAACCTATGTATCAATATAGAATTAGTTATAAAGATAAAAATTCAAATATTATAATGGATGATATAAATAAAATAGATGGTGAAAAAATAGAGGTTTTTTTACCAAAAGAGCCACATACTATATCTAAAAAAGCAAAATCTTGTGAGATGTGTCACGAAAATAAGATTATGTTAGATGATAATCTTATATATAAAGATATATTACAAGGTAAAGTTTTAAAAGGTAGTAAGTTTACTAAAGAGCAATTAGAAAGATTAAACTCTTCTAAATATAAACTCCAAAGAGCTAAATATTTTTATATATCCCATTAATTTGATATTTTAAATATCTTTTTATAACTTTTAACTCTATCCTCACTCCTTGACATACTCCCCATAGCTAAAGCAAGGGGATTCTTCCCTTTCCTAAAGTGAGATGGATTTAGCTATCTACAAAACTAGGCTACAGAAGTAGCTCTTACAGTTTCTCCTGCTAGAGTTGATGTCC
>JAYELQ010000245.1:0-7459 GCA_034717655.1 Campylobacterota bacterium | reverse complement strand
ATATGAACCATCTGCTGCTACTTCTGATGAGTATTCAGTTCCATTAATAGTTGTTGTTACTGTATCATTTTCAGATATATCTCCACCTGTTGCAGTTCCTGTTACAGTGATTGTCTCACCAGATTCAGTTGCATTTATTACATCATCTGTTGTTATATCATTAACTGTTACTGTTCCTTGGTCTGCTGTTGTATCAACTGTGATTGATTGAGTAGTTATAGCACTATTTCCTGCTTCATCTGTTGATGTTATTGTTAAATCTTGAGTCCCTTCTGGAATATCTGTAACTGTTACAGTATATGTTCCATCTTCTGAAACTGTTGTACTTCCTATCTCATTTCCATTTACATCTGTAATTACAACAGTTGAACCTACTTCACCTTCACCTGTTATTGTTGGAGTTGTTGTTGAAGTTATATTATCTGTATTAGATGTTCCTGTGTCTGATTCTTCTGATATATCACCTGTTACATCTGCTGTTGTATCTACTGTAATAGTTTGAGTTGTTGTTGAACTATTCCCTGCTTCATCTGTTGAAGTTATTGTTAAATCTTGAGTCCCTTCTGGAATATCTGTAACTGTTACAGTATATGTTCCATCTTCTGAAACTGTTGTACTTCCTATCTCATTTCCATTTACATCTGTAATTACAACAGTTGAACCTACTTCACCTTCACCTGTTATAGTAGGTGTTGTTGTTGAAGTTAAATTATCTGTAGTATCTATCCCTGTATCTGAGTCTTCTGTGATATCTGCACTTATAGGTGAAATTATATCTACTTCTGTTTCATCTACAGTTTCTTGATTTTGAGTTGTTGTATTCTCTATATCTGTTAAAGTAACAGTTATAGTTGTAGCACTATTAATTGAAGTATAATCTGGGTCTTCAATTAAATCTGTAGCCTCAACATCAACTATAAAACTACCATCTTCTGCAACAGTAGTAGTATAATCTATATCATTTATTGTTATAGTTATATCATCACCTGCTTGAACGGCTTCTAAATTAGTAACAGTTCCTGAAAGTGCTAATGTTTGATTGTTTTGAGCTGCATTAGCTATCTCGTCTTGAGTTAATGTATCATTTATTTCAATAGCAACCTCAACAATAGGGTCTTGAGTATTACTATCTGGTGTTACATTTACTTCTCTATTTTGATTTATATTTATATCATTATCATTAGTTTGAAGTATATCTAAGTCACTATCTCCACTTCCTAAAGCATCAATGTTACTAGAAGTAATATCTTCAGATTCTATATCCATTAATCTTGATAAAACTCTATCATCAATAATACTATCTAAATTAAAAACAGTATTTGTATCTAAAACATTTTCTTGTATTTCTATATTATTTTCATCTTCTGGATTTTCTAATATATCTAAACTTCCACCTAAGAAATCTTCAATATTAACATTAACTCCACCATGTTTACTTATCTGATCCTCTTCTGATTCTATCTCGTTTTCTATACTTTGTCCAATTGTTTCATCAACGTATGCCATAGTTTTCTCCTAAGGTTGTATTATATTATATCTATAATATATTATAACTATTGAAGTATATTTTTAATAGTATACTTTAGTATAAATTGAAAAAAAACTACTATTTAAGATGGTTTACATAAACCTTGATAATTTGTATTTTTAATTTTATTTAAATAAACTAATGTATATTCCATAACTTTTGACTCTTCGATAAGAGGTTGCATAAGGGTATTTTTTTGAGTTAATGATATTGTTTGATTATCTACTAATAACATTATCTCATCTTTAATTTCTTCTATTCTATCTTCTATTTGTTTTATCATTTTCATAATTCATACCTTTTTTAAAAAACTTATTGTACAATGTCAATTCTTAAAAGCTACAATATAAAATAGGAGTAGATAAAAAATGAAAGTATTACTAATAAAAGACGTTAAATCTTTAGGTAAAGTTGGTGAAGTTAAAGAAGTTAAAGATGGATATGGTAAAAACTTTTTAATTGGAAAAGGTTTTGCAAAACATGCAACTCCAGAAGTGATAGAAGAGTGGAAAAAAGAGCAAGATAGATTAAAAAAAGTATTAGATGATGAGATAACTGAAGCAAAAGAGATAAAAGAGAAAATAGATAGCTTTAAATTTACAGTTAAACACAAAGTTGGTGCAAATGGTCATCTAATTGGTAGTGTAACAAATAAAGAGATACAACAAACTATGTACGAACAAGCACAAATAGCTATAGATAAGAAACAGATTACGTTAAAAAGTAAAATTAAAACTATAGGTATTTTTGAAGCAGATTGTAAACTTGGTAATGGGATACATGCTATTGCAAAAATAGATGTTATAGAAAAGGTTTAAAATATGTTTGATGCTACAACAATACTTGCTTATAAAAGTGAAAATGGAGAAGCTGTAATTGGTGGAGATGGACAAGTTACTTTTGGTGATACTGTTTTAAAAAACAATGCTACAAAAATAAGAAAAGTTGGTGCTAAAAGTGAAGTATTAGCTGGTTTTGCAGGTAGTACAGCAGATGCATTTAATCTTTTTGATATGTTTGAAACACACCTTGAGAACTCTAAAGGGGACCTATTAAAAGCAGTTGTTAACTTTTCAAAAGAGTGGAGAAAAGATAAACATTTAAGACAATTAGAAGCTATGATGTTAGTTTTAAATGAAAAACATATATTTATTCTTAGTGGAACGGGTGATGTTGTAGAGCCTGAAGATGGTTGTTTAGCAAGTATAGGAAGTGGTGGTAATTTTGCTATTGCAGCTGCACGAGCTTTAAAAAAACACTCAAAACTAGAACCTTTAGAACTTGTAAAAGAATCATTAATGACAGCTGGTGAACTTTGTATTTATACAAATCAAAATATCAAAACATTAACTTTAACAAAGGAAGAGAAATAATGAATATGACTCCAAAACAAATAGTAGCATATCTTGATGATTATATAATAGGGCAAAAAGATGCTAAAAAAACTATAGCTATTGCTTTAAGAAATAGATATAGAAGAATGCGACTAGAACCAGAAATTCAAGAAGATATAATGCCTAAAAATATTTTAATGATTGGTAGTACAGGTGTTGGTAAAACAGAGATAGCTAGAAGAATGGCTAAAATGATGAATTTACCTTTTGTAAAAGTTGAAGCTAGTAAATATACTGAAGTTGGTTATGTGGGTAGAGAAGTAGAATCTATGGTAAAAGATTTAGCTTATGAGTCTGTAAACCTTGTAACAAAAGAGTATGAAGAAAAAATACAAAGTAAAATTGATGATGAAGTTATAAAACAAATAGTAGAGATATTAGTACCACCTTTACCTGAAACTGCAACAGATAATGCAAAAGATAGTTTTATTAAAACTTATAATGCTATGGAGAAAAAAGTTTTAAGTGGTGATATGGATGATAAAAAAATAACTATATCACTTCCTAAAAAAACACATGTTGAGATTGTAGATAGTAATATGCCTATGGATATGAGTGCTATAGGTGAGAGTATAAATAACTTAATGGGTAAACTTGGAAAAGAGAAAATAGATAAAGAGGTTACAATAAAAGAAGCTAAGAAACTTTTAAGAAGTATTGCAACTGATAATCTACTTGATAAAGAAGCTTTAAATAATGAAGCAGTTAAAAGATGTGAAAATGGTGGTATAATATTTTTAGATGAGATAGATAAAATAGCAACAGGTGGAAGTAATAAAAACCAAGACCCAAGTAAAGAGGGGGTTCAAAGAGATTTATTACCTATTGTTGAGGGTTCTAATGTTCAAACAAAATATGGACAGATAAAAACAGACCATATCCTTTTTATAGCAGCTGGTGCATTTCACGTAAGTAAACCTAGTGATTTATTACCTGAACTTCAAGGAAGATTTCCTTTAAGAGTTGAGCTTAATCCACTTGATGAAGAAGCATTATACAAAATACTTACACATACAAAAACATCTCTTTTAAAACAATACAAAGCTTTACTTGATGTAGAGGGTGTAAATTTGGAATTTGATGATAAAGCGATTAGAACATTTGCAAAACTAAGTGTAAGTGCAAATGAAAAAGCAGAAGATATAGGAGCTAGAAGATTACATACTGTAATTGAAAAAGTTTTAGAAGATATTAGTTTCACAGCAGATGAACACAAAGGTGAAACAATAACTATAGAAGAAGATTTAGTTATAGAGAAACTAAAAGATATAGTTGAAAATGAAGATACAGCTAGATATATATTATAGTTTTTTTTAGTAAGACATAAGATATATTTAGTTAGAATTTTACAAAATAGATATTATACGGAGTATTATAATGAAGATTACAAGTTTTGAAGATATAGAAGCAGAAGGGTTTGATATATGTTTTGTACATAGTGGATGTAGTAATGCTGATGTTATTATTTTAGACATCAATTCAATTTTTGACTATGAAGAGAAAAAACACGATTTATGTAAACCTGAATTTACTTCTATTGCAATAATAGATGACCCTAGTGATTATGATGCATTTAAAAACTTTGGTATAACTAGCTGGATAAAAAGGGATGAAGTATCAAAATTACCTGACCTTTTAAATGAAATAAAAAATAGAAACTCTTTATAATATATGGCTATTATAGATACTCATTGTCATCTTGATAATATAAAATATCAAGATGATATAGAAACTGTAATTCAAAATGCTACTCAAGAATCAGTAAAAGGTTTTTTAATACCTGGGGCTGACCCTTCTGACTTAAAAAAAGCGATGGAGCTATCTGAAAAACATAATAATATTTTTTTTTCAATAGGGGTACACCCTTACGATATAGATAAATTTGATATTGATATATTTGAAAAATATATAAATCATCCAAAATGTATTGCTATTGGGGAGTGTGGACTTGATTATTTTAGACTACCAGAAGATGAGATAGAAAAAGAAAAAAATATAAAACTACAAAAAGAGATATTTATAAAACAGATTGAGTTTGCTAAAAAAGTAAAAAAACCTTTAATTATACATATAAGAGATGCTTCAAACGATAGTAAAAAAATTTTAATAGATTGTGAAGCTTCTAAAGTTGGTGGAGTTTTACATTGTTTTAATGCAAGTGAACATCTTTTAGAGTTAAGCAATCATAATTTTTATTTTGGTATAGGTGGAGTTGTTACATTTAAAAATGCAAAAAAACTAATTGAAGTTTTACCAAAAATACCATTAGATAAACTATTAGTAGAAACAGATTCTCCATATCTAACTCCACATCCTTTTCGTGGAACTAGAAATGAACCAAAATACACCAATAATATAGTTAAAAAAATATCAGATGTTTTAAATATAGACAAAAAAGAGATAGAAAATATACTAATAAACAATACAAAAACTTTATTTAAAGAGTTTGATGATATAAATATGTTATAATATAATAATTTTTATATTAAAGGTATATTTTTTGAATTTTAAACTAAAAGTAATTACATTATTTTATTTCTCTTTGATGTTTACAAATGCTAGTTTAGTAAACACTGCTTTTATTAAAAATAATGTAGAAATTCTTAATGAACTAGATATAGATTCTAGCTTTATTACTGATTATAAATTTCAAAAAGATTTTAATAAAAGACTAAAACTTGCAAAAAGTAGCTATACTAGAAACTTAAATCAAGCTCATCTTTTTATTCCTAAAATAAAAAAGATATTAAAAGAGAATAATATCCCATCTACAATTTTATATCTAGCTATGGCAGAATCAAACTTTAACCTTGATGCAGCTTCATCAAAAAAAGCAAAAGGGCTATGGCAATTTATGCCAAGAACTGCAACTCATTTTGGATTAGAAAGTAACAAATATTTAGATGAGAGAATGGATATAATAAAATCTACAAAAGCAGCAGTAACATATCTAAAACAACTACATAAAAAATTTGGAAAATGGTACTTAGCAATTCTTGCATATAATTGTGGTGAGGGTAGAGTTATACAAGGTATTACAAGAGCAACTATAGATTTACATTGTGAAAATGTTGGTTATAATGTATGTAAAAGAGATAAAACTATAAGAGGATATAGAAAACTAATTCAAGATTACCAAACAGGTAAAGTTAGTTTTCGTAAATTAAATAAAATATATAAAGAGATTTTAAAGTGGGATGTAAAACCAACAATAGATGACCTATTAACTATTCAAAATATAAAAGGTAAACAATATGTACCTTTTGAAAGTAGTAATTATCTTAGAAAAATAGTATCTTTAGCTCTTATGAATAATAGTAATTTTTTATTAGAAGATAATAATGTTCATCTATTAAATAGAGGGATAAGTGACCCTATATCTTCTGTTGATGTAAAAGCTGGTATAATATTAGATGATTTAGCAGAGTTAATAGATGTAGATAAAAATTTATTAAAAAATTTAAATCAACATATAACAAAATCTATATTGCCTATCTCTAAAAAAACATATAAAGTATATATACCTTACTCTAAACTTTCTAGATATAATAATAATAAAAATAAATTAAAGATTAGATTTCAACACTATAAAGTAAAACAAGGTGATAATCTATCTAAAATAGCCCATAATTTTAAACTAAACTATAGAACTATTAAAAAAATGAATAAACTAAAATCAAATAACCTAAAAATAAATCAAGAGTTAATTATACCAATAACTCCAAATAATTATAGAAAAAAAGCTATCTATACAGTAAAAAAAGGTGATACATTAAGTGATATTGCTTTAAAATATAAGGTTTCATTAGAAAATATTATGAAATTAAATAATTTAGATAATGAATTAATAAAAATTGGACATAAAGTTGTAATTAATTATGAATAAGTTTATATATTTAACTTTACTCTTTTTAATATTTTTGACAGGTTGTTCTACAAAATATGATTATACTAATAAAAGTTACCATTCATCTTCATATGCAGAAGCACAAAATAGACAAATAAATACACAAAATAGTAAAATAAGAAATAGTCCTGCTGTACATAGAGCTACAATGAGACCATATACAGTTTTTGGTAAAAAATACTATCCTACAGAAACTTATATATCTGAACAGTTTAAAGGTATAGCTTCTTGGTATGGTCCTAAATTTAATAATAAAAAAACAAGTAATGGTGAGATATACAATATGTATGCAATGACTGCTGCTTCAAAAACATTACCTATGAATACAATGGTAAAAGTTTATAGTAAAGATAGTAAGAAGTCTGTAATAGTAAGAATTAATGATAGAGGTCCTTTTGTTGCAGGTAGAATTATAGACCTTTCAAATGTTGCAGCACATAGAATAGATATGGTAAAAAAAGGTACGGCAGAAGTTATTTTAACTGTAATTGGATTTAATGGAAAAATAGCTACAAGTAAAGAGGAAAAAAATGAGATACAAAATATAAGAGATTATTATCTACAAATTGGTGTATTTTCAAAAGAAGATGGTGCAAATAGTATAAAAAATAAATTAGAGATGATTTTAGA
>JAYELQ010000244.1:0-7518 GCA_034717655.1 Campylobacterota bacterium | reverse complement strand
TTTTATAGAATATATAGTATAGTCATATCCATGTCTAGATATATTCAACAAAAATTTATCTGTTGGTTTTTTTGAGAATGCACCTATTTGTACAAAGTAGCCCTCTATTTTTCCATTATTTTTTTTTTTTTTTTAAAATAAGTTTTAAATAATATTTAAAATCATTTTCTACATCATTTATATCAATTCCACTAAAATCAAATCTCATAATATGATATTTATTAGCAAGGGGGGTTCTGTTTTTTCCGATATAAGTATCATCAAATAGCATCTTAAATTCATTTTTATAATATTTATCGTAATAAGCTTCAAGGATAGCTATAAATAATGATTTACCAAATCTTCTAGGTCTTAAAAAAATAAGAAATCTCTCATTAAGCTCTTCAAGTTTCTCTATAAATTTTGTTTTATCAACAAAATAATAGTTATTTTCTTTTATATCTTTATAATCTGCTTGTCCATAAGGTATTTTTTTTAATTTCATAAAATAAATATATCTAAATATAGCTTAAAACCTTTAAATAATTTTTAGATATAATTATCTCATTATAATTTGTTTTCCTTTTATATTTGACGGTAGTTTTTTATTTGTAGATACCCAAAACTTTTTTATTATCTTGATTTGTTTAAATTTAAAATAACAAGTTTCAATATCGCTAAAATTATCTGAAAAAGAGATATAGATACTCTCTTTTCTATCACTATTTCTAATATTATCATCTAAATATTTAAAAACCATAGAGTGTGAAGTTCCCCCATTTGTATATCTATTATAGATAATATCATTAAGTTTTATATTATATGTTAAGTTTGATTTATTTCCAAATTGGAATGTTTTTACTATCTCATAATCGTGGATAATAAGATGCAAATAAGATACTTTTTTTGCTATTATAGTTAGTAGATAATTTATTTTTCTTAGTTCTATATCTGACATAGAGCCACTTTGGTCAATACTTATATATAGATATGTTGTTTTCCTTAGGTACTTCTTTGTTGGGAATAATCCTATTTTTCTATATTGGTTTTTTAAACTACTCCAACTTGAAGTGTATTGATGTGTAATATCTCTTGTTATAGATAATAGTGAGTTTAATATCTCTTTAACCCAATCACTTTTAATCTTTATAACACCACCTAATTTTGTTAAAACCTCTTGAGAGTCATAACCTTTTTGTTTCTCTTGTATAAATGTAGTTAAAATATTTGCTAGATTTAAAACTTCATTCTCAATAGCATTATTATTTTCAATATCTTTAAGAGTTGCATTATCTAAATTATTTAAATTATCCTCTTTTATTTTATGTTTGGATATAGTTGTATCTTTATGAGATATGATACTATTCTCAATTTTTGAATTACTTTTTTGTGTTTGTTTTATATCAATATCATCACTATCTTCTAATAACTCTTTTAAAATAGATATCTCTGACATTTGACTATTTGCATAATATTTATTATAAAAAACAACATCTAATAAATCATCTTTAATAGTTGAATTACCCATTAAATCAATTAATGGATAAGTTACAGCATAATCAAAAGCTAACTTTATATATTCATTAATATTTGAGATTTTTTTATCTGTTTTATTGATATATTTATCAACAATTAATTTATGAATACTAATTGTTGATTGTGAATAGTGTCTTCTTAAAATATGTTGTAACTCTTTTAAATATGTAAATATTAGATATTGTTTAACTATTTTTAATTCAAAAGAGTTATTAATAAACTCTAAATCATCTTTTGTTGTATATAAAAAAGAGAAGTTTACTACAAATTTATTATCTTCCATCTTTGAATAGGCACTAAAATATTTTAGAAAAGATACTAAATTCTGATTTTTGGAACTAAACTTTTTTTCTGGTATCTCTTTTATTTTATTTATAGATATTTTAATAGGGAGGTGTAAAAAAAGTCCAAAAGATGTAAAATCAGTTTCTTTAAAATTTAATAATTTAGTTATTGAATTTTTTAGTTGAAGATAAAACTTCTCCTCAATAGCAATTTTAAACTGCTTAGTAGTCATCTTTAGAGTATCCTAATTTTAAAAGTATATTTTGAAGATTATAATATATATTATCAAAAACTTCTATAATATCTTTTAGGTATGGAACTTTATCATTTTGTTCATTCTTTTTTAATTGTGTCAAAAAAATCTTTTGAGCACCACTGTTTGGATAAAGAGATAATCTTTTTGCTATAATATTTGCTTTTTTTATCATCATATCTTTCGCCATCTCTTTTTTATTCTCTTTTATCCCAGCTACAAAAAGGTTTAATTGATTATCATCAAACTTCTTAAACACTTTAATAAAAAACTCTTTTTCAAATAATATAGCTATATAATTATCAGGATATCTTTTTATAAAATCAAAGAAAATATCTTGTGGATTATCAATATATTCCAATAAAAACTTTAAAAGTTTCTTTTTTGAAGCTATACTTAAATATGGTGTTAAATTATTGATACAATATAATATTACAGGTTTACCTTTATTTATATCAATATAGTTATAACCTCTTAAATTACCCCTATAATCATATTCATTTATAAGTAATACTTTTTTTAATATCTCATCAGCTCTTTTTTGAGTAAGTTTTTTTGAACTAGATATATATTTACTAATAAATGATATCATAAGCAAACTATTATCATAATTTTTAAATTTAGTATATAATAAATCATCATCAGGATTATAAAGCTCTTTTATCTCTCTTACTATTATTTTTCTTTGTTTTGATAAATTATTTGTAATATCTTTATTATTTACCAATTCAAAGATAATATTTTTATATTTATCATAAATTCTTTCTATAATATATTTTATATCATCGCTTATTCTGTATCTATATTTATCTATTTTATATTTAGCTTCTTTTTTAAGTGCAATAATTATAATTGTAAATTTTAAAGAGTTATGCTCTTTTAACTCTTCCACATTTAAAATATCACCATCTGCTATTTGATGTGTAATCTTTCTTAACTCCACAACCTCCTCTTTTACTATACAATAGTCACTAAGATATTTCTCTTTATATCTATTTTTATCAATATCTTCAAATATTGTATTTTCTATATAATCTTTATTATCTAATATATAATTTAATTGTTGAAAGTCCATTTTTTTCCCTTTTTATATAACTTAAATATTAAAGCTTTTCGCCACAATAGAAAGAAGTTTTTGATTTTGAGTATCATCTAACCCTATATCTGTAGAGTTAATCCCTAAAATATTATTGATAAAAACCTCTAACCCTTTTGAGTTATCTATATTATTATTTTCTACTAACCTTTGGTATCTATTATACCCCTCAATAATCAAACTTGCTATAAAGTTTTCAACATTAATATTTTTTTTAATTAGTTTTACTAAATATTTTACATCTTCAATTGTATCTATATAGTTTATTAAAAAAGCATAAACTATCTGGTCTAAAACTTTAAATGATTTTGCATTAAATAACTCTCTATTTTTTACAATATTTTCAATATCGAGTGATTTTATATATGTAGTATGTTTTGCAAACTCTCTTGCAGTTTCAATTGATACTTTTTGAGAAGCTATCATAAAAACATTATCAAAAAAGAATTTATCCTCTTTTACTAAAAGAATATAATCAATCTCTTTTGAAAGATGTGTCCAAGAACGGGGTGTAGCAAACTGTTCAATATCTGTAGTTTCATCTTCTACAACTAGTTCAGGTCTCATTTTTAAAAAACTACTTATAAATGGATTTAATTTAGTACCAATTAGTTTATACCAATAATCAAAATCAAATTTAACTTTTAATATCCCCACTCTATCTTTTATAGGTGATTCTATACCATCAAAACCAGCCTCTTCACTATCGTTCATAGCCCCAACAATAGCAATTCTTTTATCTAAAAAAAATTCACCTAATTTTCTTTCACCAAGTAAAGAATATAGATAAGGTGATGTTGCTAAATTAACTTTATGTAAATCATCAATAGCTAAAAGAACTCCACTTTTATCATTCTGTTTTACTAATGTATTTGCACGATAGATAAGTTGAGATGCAGACCATATTGTGGCTAAAGTTTTATTATCTTTATTATGAATATTATATTCTTGAAGATGTTTAGCTTCTGTAAACTCAGGTATCCCAGATAGCTCTTCTGGAGTTAATTCAGGGATACTTATATGTATAAAATCCAAATTTAACTCTTTTGATAACTCTTTTAAAGTTGCCGTTTTCCCAATACCCGGTTTCCCTGCAACAATAACACCTCCACCAACATTAAAACCATTTAATTGTGCTTCTATATTTAGTTTTAAATATTTTTTAGTTTGAAAATCCATTTTATAACCTCCTAAAAGTAGTTTCTTTTTCTCTTGCTTCCTCTATCTCAATTATCATCTCAATAACTTTTTTATAACTATCAATAAAATATCTTTTAAACATAGTATAATTTCCTGTTTCATAATAAGTTACTATTGATTTGAGATACTCTTTTACACTTTGCTCATCTGGAATATATATCATATTTAAACTATCTTTTAATACTACATTTAACATCAACCTTGCTGTTCTTTTATTACAATCTGTAAAATATTGAAGATATGCTAAATTATTATGAATATACAAAGCTTTATTAAATGGATTTGAAATTGTATCTGCTATTTTAAATAGATAATTTAGTTCATCATCAAGTTTCTCTTTTGTAGCTATTGGTATATAATTACAACCTGTAATCATAACTTCACTATCTCGTGGTACTGCCCTTTTATTTTCAGCTACCATCTCAGAAGATAAAATATAATGCAAATCTTTCAAAGTTTGTTTTGATGGTTTTAAATCTTGAGTTATAAATATATCATAAGCATCTCTTAGATTTAAAATCATTTTTGCATCACTATATTTTTTACCCCCTGCTGTTCTTCCATATTGTATTAAAGCTTGAGTATCTAGTTTATCATAAGTATTACCCTCAATAAGTGCTGAGGTATGGATAAAATCTAAACCAAATTTATCTATATAACTTTTATTATTCAAAAACTTTTTTAGTGATACTTTTTGATTTAATTCTTCTAAAATTTTTATCTCATTTGGTGTAAATATATCTGTATTATCTAAATAGTTAGGATTGTAAGTTACCATTTTTAGCTCCTTTTATAAATTTTATATGAAACAAATATATCTAAAAATAGCTTAAAAGTTTTAAATAAGTTTAATATATAATTCTTCTAGTTCCTATGCTCCTGCATGGGAATTCATACTTATATTTATCTTATTTTAATATCTACTTAATTTATATATGCATTCCCATCGTGGACGATGTTAACGAGTGAAATAAAATTTTTTTAAAGTTCCCATCATAAAATGATGGGAACAAAAACCAAAGTAACTTACTCTCCGGCTCGAACACAACGAACATAAACATCATCCGACTTATTATTGTCGTTCTGATCGCCATTGCCGAAATAGACTCCCCATGCACCGTTTGAATAGAACGCATTGGTAGTAGAACTCCAATACCTTGATGATTGAGTATTATCAAAAACCTCACTAATAGCTGGATTATATTTAGTATCATCTACTATTGATGTTAGCTCTACTATATTGGGTAATCTCCAATCATTATAGTTATTTAGCTCTAAATCTTTACAATAAATTAAAGCTTCACTCCAATTAGATTTTTTTATACTATTTTGATTATCACTATAATCATCTTGCCAATATAAGTTTGTAGTAGTATCATATACTACACCATTATTTTTAATATACTCTGAAAAACCAAAGCTATATACGGTCAAAATCAAAAGGATTGATCTCATCTATTTCTCCTATCTTTTTATTTAGTTTAAAACTATTTGCATATTTTATATGCCCATTAAATGATGCTTTTACAGATAAAAATTGTTTTATCTCCTCTAAGCTCATATTACCTTTTCTCGTTCCATCTCTCCTGAGATGGAATGCATATCTCAATTGAAATCACCATAATCTTTCAACTTCAATCAATCCTTTTATACCTTCATAATCTCTAGCACTACTATACCTCCAATATCTTGCTTCATCTATAAATCCTCTTTTTACAGGATTTTGATGTATATAATTTATTTTTTGTATCATCATTTTATCATCTTTTATAAGTTTAGGTTGATACCCCTCTTGCCATAATTGATATTGAGCTGTTTTTTTATGTGCCTTTTTATAAAAAGCTAGTTGGTCAAGTATTGTAGTTATATTTCTCTCTTGAAGCAGTTTTAGTATATTTTTAGCTGTAAAAGATTTAAATCTTCTCATAGTATAAGATATATCATCACTACTTGCAACTAAATGTAGATGATTTTCTAATATTACATAAGAATATATTTGTAGATTATCCTCTTTTTGTAGATATCTAAAACTATCTAAAAGTATATCAACACTATCTTTATTTGTAAATATTGGTATCCAATGTAAAATAGTAAGTGTTAAAAAATGTGGTTGTGTTTGTTCATATATTTTATACCTAGTTCTTCCCATTTTATTATTTACCTTTCCTATATCTCTAGTTCCTATGCTCCTGCATGGGAATTAATATTTATCTATATCTTATTTTATTATTTATCTAATTCATATATGCATTCCCATCGTGGACGATGGGAACGAGTGTTATTTGAAAAACTAAACATAACGGTTTTGACTCTCCGGCTCGAACACAACGAACATAATAATCATTTGACTTATTATTGTTGTTCTGATTGCCATTGTTGAAATTGACTCTCCATGCATTGTTTGAATTGTTTGCATTGGTAGTAGAACTCCAATAACCACTCGAGCTGATATAAATGCTTTATTTATTTGTATCTCAATAGAGATGCTAAAGAGATTATATATTATACACACAGGTAAAAGCATCGCAGAGTAAAGTTGCATACTATTAAAAGAGTTATTCATTTTAATATTCTAGCACAATAATTAAGCCAATTTTGAGATTGTTTAGCGACATCTACAGTAAGTTTTGATATATATTGAAATTGATTAAAACTCTTAAAAGCTTTTAACTCTTTCCCTAAAAGTATCAACATCTTTAAATCTTCACATCTATCTCTTAACTTAGTTATATATTCTACTCTTTGTTTATCTTTTGATATATTTGCTCTATTTATTAAAAAGAGTATATTTTTACTATATACTCTTAAATCTTCTCCAAATGTATATTTGTGATATTTCTCAAAGTTTTTAACTATTTTATCTACATAAACTGTTAAATCTAAAGATGCCTTAAATATCGGTAAATTAGCTGTAATCATATCTCTCTCCAAAAATTTTTTTGATTCCCATCATAAAATGATGGGAACAAAAGTCAAAGTAACTTACTCTCCGGCTCGAACACAACGAACATAATCATAATTAGACTTATGACCGTAGTACTGACCGCCATAGTCGAAAAGGACTCTCCATGCATGGCTTGAATCGTTCGCATAGGAAGTAGAACTCCAATAACTATACCAATTATTTGAACCGATATTCTGAAATATAGGATTTATAGCTGGAGTATAT
>JAYELQ010000243.1:0-1501 GCA_034717655.1 Campylobacterota bacterium | reverse complement strand
GTATTTGCAAAAGAAGCAGGTGGATATAGATATTTAGTATATCTATTTGCTATGACCACCACTTTAGCTTGGGTTATGAGTTTTATAGCTTACCATATAACATTGGCTTTTTTTTAAAAATAAAATAATTTAAGACTATCTCTAGTAGATAGTCTGTTTTTTATCTATCTTTTTAGGATATTCTTTTTTATAGCTAGATAATGAAAATCATCATTTAACTCTTTTACCTCTTTTACAAGTTCTCGAAAGTTAATATCAAGATTACCGTGAGCTAAAGAATTTCTTATTAATCTAACTCTTTTTATAATATAAACATATCTTTTAAATACTCCATCATCTCCTTTATTTGACCAAGTTCTTAAAATATTTAAAAATTTCTTCTCTATTTTTATATCTATCTCTTTAACAACTTTATGATTGAGAAACATAGGTACAGTATTGGCATTCTTATCATCTTTTATAACAATATTTATAAAAAAATCTTTCGCTTGTGAGTTAAACTTGCTATAGTTACTTTCTCCAACCAAAGATATATATTCTGATATTTTTTCCGATTGACTTTTTGCTGATTGTGTTATATATAAACCTATTGATTCATTAAATAGTGTAACAGCATTTAAAACCAAACCTTTATCTATCATAAGATTAGAGTAACCATAGCTTTGTTCAAATATATTTTTTTGTGATAATCTATCTATATCATTTAATATTAATATTGTTTTATCAAAAAGAGTATTTAGTTCACTATCCCCCATACCTAAATAATCTATCTCAGCTAAAGCATCTTTTATAGGTGTTTTTGATTTTTGCATAAAAATATTAAGAGAGTTAGAATATAGATATTCTGATATCTTTTGAAGTATGCAAAGTAAATTATTGATATGTTTATTTTCTGATGTGTTAGATAAAATAATCAATTTAGAGTTAAACAATTCAAGATTTAGTTTGAGTTTTTCTATATCATTATCTTTTAAATTATCTAATTTAATTTTAGACACTTTAGGTGTTGGGAAAGCTTCTAATATCTCCAAAATAGCATTTTGTTTTGATTCTATCCTTTTTAATTGTAAAGAT
Organism: Campylobacterota bacterium; assembly: GCA_034717655.1. GTDB lineage: Bacteria > Campylobacterota > Campylobacteria > Campylobacterales > Arcobacteraceae > JAIOSF01. Next base: position 427 of record JAYELQ010000243.1, on the reverse strand, counting down.
GATAAATTCTCTTTTTTATCATTTTTATCTTTTGATATATCTATTTTGATACTTATTTTTTCATCTATTTGTTTTATATCTTCTTTTTTCTCAAAATCAAAATCAGTATCAATAATATCATCTTCAATTATATTATTGTTTAACTCTTGCTTTTCAACATCTTTAAATAACTTTTCACTTTTACTATCTTTAAATGTAAATTCCATTTTTTAAATCCTTTTATTTGTTTGATAAAAGAATTATACAAGAATAAGTTGACATATAATGACTATTAGTTATAAATTTTAATTAAATATGAAATTAGGACAAAGTTAAATCTATTTGAAGTAGCTATATTTAAAATTTATTTAATAAAATATATAAAACTACCAATATATTTAATTATAGAATTTTAGGTAACTCTTTATAAAGCCTTTAATAAAGGCTT
>JAYELQ010000242.1:4500-7637 GCA_034717655.1 Campylobacterota bacterium | reverse complement strand
AATAAATTTAAGTGGGATAACTACTCAGACCAACCATATATATTAAAAGATAAAGAGTATAAAAAAAGTATGAGAAAAAAGAATATATTTGATTTTATACCTCTTACTTTAACAAACTTATTTATATTCCCTTTATCTATTGCTATTATGAAACTATATAAACCTAAAAAGAGTATTCAAGATGAGGTTAAGTTTTATGGATTGGGGGTAAATCTTGATAAAGGTGATACTCAACAATCTTTAATTGAAGAGTTGGGAATAAAATCATTAGTTATAAGAATACCTATAAATAATACTAAAAATATATCTAAATACATAAGTTTTGTGAAAAGTTTTGGAGATGATAAAGAGATTTTATTGAATATTATGCAAGATAGAGAGAATATTGAAGATATTAATCTATTAGAGAAAAATATAAGGGTTATTTTTGATGCATTTAAAGATATAACTAAAGAGTATCAAATAGGTTCAACTATAAATAGAACTAAATGGGGATTTTTCTCAGTAAAAGAGTATATGCAGTTTTATAAAGTGGTGCAAGATATAAGAGATAAGGATTATAAAGAGTTAAAACTAATAGGTCCTTCTGTTATTGATTTTGAGTACCATTATACCATTAGAGCTTTATTTAATAACTTTAAAATAAAATTTGATAAAATATCATCTTTACTATATGTAGATAGAAGAGGTTCCCCTTATAATACTCAAATGGGTATATTTAATACAAAAAATAAAATAGATATGCTTTATAGCTTAGTAAGGTTAAGCCCTAAAATAAAAACAGATGATATTTATATAACTGAAGTTAATTGGCCATTATCAAATACAGCACCTTATGCCCCAACAAGTGAAAAAGAGTGTGTAGATGAGGTTACTTATAGTAAGTATATGGTAGAGTATTTTAAAATAGCAAAAGATACTCATAAAGTAAAAAAAGTATTTTGGCATCAGTTAATAGCCCCCGGTTATGGATTGGTTGATAATAGAGATGGTAAGATAAGAAAAACAGAAGCTTTTTATAAGTTTAAAGATATGATAGATAGTTGTAAAGATGAGGTTAAAAGTTAATAGATGAAGATATGTATAATAAAGTTATCTGCTATGGGAGATATTATTCATAGTATGGTTGTTTTACAGTTTATAAAGAAACAAATACCTAATTGTAGTATAGATTGGATAGTTGAAGATAAATTTAAATCTATATTGGAATATAATACAGATATAGATAATATCTTACCAATAAATTTAAACTCTATAAAAAAGAATAAAAGAGATATATTTAAACAGATTAATATACTTAAAGAGTATGGTAAAAAGAATTATGATGTTGTAATAGATATGCAAGGTCTTATAAAATCTGCTATTGTTTCTAAAATAGTTGGTAGTAGATTTGTGGGGAGTTTTATATCTGGATTTGATAAAGATTCTATTAGAGAATCTATTGCTAGTTGGTTTTATGATAAGAAAGTATATATATCTTACTCTAAAAATGTAATAGATAGAAATATAAGATTAATAAACAAATCTTTGGATATTAATATAACTAAAGATGAGGTTCTATCTAAACAACCTTTTTTAATGAGTAATAGTAATTTAAAAGAGAACTATTCTTATGAGATTGTTTTTGTAATAGGTGCATCAACAAAAAATAAGATATATCCTAAAGAGAAATTTTTGGAATTAGCTCAAAGATTAGATAAAAATATTTTAGTTGTTTGGGGAGATGAATGTGAGTATGATATAGCAAAATGGTTAGAGAATAAGTATAATAATATAAAAGTATCTTCTAAAGGTGATTTAAATGATTTAAAGAATATAATTAGTAGTGCTAAACTAGTAATAGGTGGAGATACAGGACCTACTCATATTGCTTGGGGATTAAATATACCATCTATTACAATATTTGGTAATACTCCACATTATAGAAATACATATATTACAGATATAAATAAAGTGATAAAATCAAGTAGTGATGTAAATCCATTAAAACTAGATAAAAATGATTTCTCTATAGAGGAGATAAAAGCATCTAAAATAGAAGAGATGGCAAAGGAACTATTATTATGTTAAATCGTATCTTATTTTATATTTATAAGGGTTTTAAATTTACTTTAATGGCTATACCTAAACCTTTAATAAAATTATGTTTAGATTATACTAGTGAGTTTATATATTATATAAATAGAGAACATAGGAATTATGCAAAGGCAAATCTTGATTTTGTGTTTAATGATGAACTATCAGATGATAGAAAAAAAGAGATAATTAAAAATAGTTATAAAAATATTATTTATAATATATATGAATTTATTGAAAATCAAACATTAACTCAAGAGAAACTTAAAAGTAAAATATTAATAGAGAATGAATATGTTATAAAAGAGGCTTTGTTTAATAAACGAAAAATAATTCTTGTTACAGCTCATTATGGAAATTGGGAATATGGTAGTAGTATAATACCTTTGAAATATGGATCTACTACAATGGTTGGAAGACCTCCAAATAATAAATATCTACATAAAGAGATAGATAAAACAAGAACAAAGAATAATACTCAAATGTTAGGTAAGAAAAATGCTACAAGGGGACTTGTGAAAGCATTAAAAGAGAATAGAATTGTAGGCTTAGTTACAGACCAAAACAATAAAAATGGTATAGAGATAGAATTTTTAGACCATATGGTAAAACAGGTTGATACAGCAGCAAGACTAGCTTTTAAATTTGATGCTCTTATTATACCAATATTTTTTACAAGGGAGAGTTTTGGGAAACATATATTAACTTTTGATAAAGCTATAGATTCAAGAGATTATACATCTGATAATAAAATAGAAGAGTTAACACAAGCTCAAGCTTTGGTTATGACTAAGTATATAAAAAGATATCCAGACCAATGGTTGTGGCAACATAGGATTTTTAAAGAGTATTCATCTGATATTTATAAATAAGAAAGAGATTATAAAACTTTCTTATTTATTTTTATTATTTTAATAAAGATGGGTCTATCATCTCTTCTGTTTGAGATAAATACCATTTTTGGTAAGAAACATAAGTAAAACCATCATCATCAGAACCATCTAATTTGATACTCCAGTAAGAATCTGTTTTTTCTAAAATTGATATATATACAGTACTTA
>JAYELQ010000242.1:0-4400 GCA_034717655.1 Campylobacterota bacterium | reverse complement strand
TCCATTTTCCATTATATAATGAATAGTCAATTTATTAAAGAAATTTTATTTTCATTTTAGATAGTTATGGTAGAATTACATCGCATAAATTAAAAAACATAAAGGAATATAAATTATGGCAAAACACGAATTTCAAACAGAAGTTGGACAATTACTAAAATTAATGACACACTCTTTATACTCAAATAAAGAGATATTTATTAGAGAATTAGTATCTAACTCTAGTGATGCAATCGACAAATTAGAGTATCTTAAACTTACAGATGAGAAATTAAAAGGTTTTGAAACAACACCACAAATCAATATTAAAATTGATGAAGAGGATAACTCTATTACTATTGCAGATAATGGTATAGGGATGAATGAGGAGGACTTAATATCTTCTATAGGTACTATTGCTAAGTCTGGTACAAAATCATTTATGGAAAACCTTACAGGTGATGCAAAAAAAGATAGTAATCTTATAGGTCAATTTGGAGTAGGGTTCTATTCTGTGTTTATGGTAGCAGACAAAGTTGATGTTATATCTAAAAGAGCTGGAGAAGAGCAAGCTTATAAATGGTCAAGTGATGGAAGCGGAAGCTTTGATTTATTACCTTGTGTGAAAGAAGATGCTGGAACTGTTATATATATAAAATTAAAAGAGGAAGAATCTGAGTTTAATTCAAAGTCAAGAATTGAAACAATTGTTAAAAAATATTCAAATCATATACCATTCCCAATTTTCTTAAACTATGAAGAGGAAGTTACAGAAGAGTTATCTGAAGAGGATGAAAAAGCTGGAAAAGAAGCTAAGAAAACTATAGAAAGTAAAAGAGAACAAGCAAATGAAGCTACAGCACTTTGGACTCAACCAAAAGGGAAGTTAAAAGCTGAAGATTATAATGAGTTCTATAAAACTATATCTCACGATAGTAATGAACCTATGGCTTATGTTCATACTAAAGCAGAGGGTGTAAGTGAATATACAACACTTTTCTATATTCCAGAAACTGCTCCAATGGATATGTATAGAGTTGATTTTCAACCAGGTGTAAAGCTTTATGTAAAAAGAGTATTTATAACAGATGATGAAAAAGAGTTATTACCTACATATCTTAGATTTGTAAAAGGTATTATTGATAGTGAAGATTTACCATTAAATGTAAGTAGAGAGATTTTACAAGAAAACAAGGTGATGGCAAATATAAAACAAGCATCTGTTAAAAAAGTTTTAAGTGAAATAAAGAAACTAGCTAAAGATGAAGAGAAGTTTAAAAAATTTACAGCTCAATATAATAGACCTTTAAAAGAGGGTGTTTATCAAGATTATACAAATAAAGAAGCTATTTTAGAATTGATTAGATATAAATCTACTAATGATAAAGAAAATATGACATCTTTAGCAGAATATAAAGATAGAGCAAATACAGAACAAAAAGCTATATATTATATAGTTGGTGAAGATGAAAGAGTTCTTAGAAATTCACCATTAATGGAAGCTTATAAAAAGAATAATATAGAAGTTCTTATTTTAGATGATAAAGAGATTGATGAGGTTATAACTCCAGCAATTGGAACTTATAAAGATTGGGAAATTAAAGATGTAACATCTTGTGAAGCTCCAAAAACTGAACAAACAGAAGAGGAAGCAAAAGAGGTTGAAGCTGAATTTAAATCTATTGTTGAAAAAATAAAAGAGACTTTAGGTGATGCAGTTGCTGATGTTAAAACTACAAATAGATTAAGTGATTCACCATCTTGTGTAGTAAAAGACCCAAATGACCCTATGGCTCAAATGGCAGCAATGATGAAATCAATGGGGCAAGAGGTTCCTGAATCTGCTCCAATTTTAGAGATAAATCCTGACCATTCAATTGTAAAAAGTTTAAATGGTTGTCCTGATGATAAAATGGTAGAAACAGTATCTTGGTTATTATTAGACCAAGCTAAAATGTCAGAAGGTATGGAAGTAAAAGATATAGTTCTATTTACTAAAAGATTAAATGAAGTTATGAGTAGGGCTTTATAATAAAATTATATTCTAATCCAAATAGTTTATATTTGGATTAGATATTTTTTATTTATTTACAAATTTAGCTATTCTTGAGATACCATCTCTTATAGTATTCTCATCTGTAGCAAAAGATAATCTAAAATATCCTTCAAGTCCAAATGCAACACCGGGTACAATAGCAACACCAACCTTTTCTAATAATTCTTTAGAGAATTTCATACTATCATTTGTTATCTCTTTTATATTTATAAAAAGGTAAAAAGCACCATCTGGTTTAACTACAGATAATCCATTTATATTATTTATTAAGTCAACTGCAAGGTCTCTTCTCTTTTCAAATTCAACTCTCATAGTTTCGATATCATTATCAGCACTTCCATCAAGAGCAGTAATAGCAGCAGCTTGTGTAATAGAATTTATATTTGAAGTAGATTGAGATTGTAGTTTTTTCATAGCTTTTATAAATTCTTTATTTTTACATGCTAAGTAACCAAATCTCCAACCAGTCATAGCAACAGATTTACTAAGTCCATTTATAGTAACAGTTCTATTAAGCATATCTTCATTTATACTTGCAACAGCTGTAAATTTTGTAGTTCCATAAACTAGTTTTTCGTACATCTCATCACTTAAAACAGTTATATTTGTATCTTTTAAAATTTCAGCTATAGCTATTAATTCATCTTCTGAGTAAACACTACCTGTTGGATTTGATGGAGTTGTCAAAACTAACATTTTTGTTTTTGATGTAATAGCATCTTTTAATTGTTCAGGAGTGATTTTAAATTGACTTTTATCTGTAGTGATTATCTCTACAACTTTTCCACCACTATATTTCACAAGTTCTGGATATGTTACCCAATATGGAGCAGGAATTATAACTTCATCACCCTCTTCAATACCAGCTTGGAAAAGATTAAATAAAGAGTGTTTTGCACCCACACTAATAATAATATCAGAAATATCATAATCTAAATTATTATCTCTTTTTAATTTATTCTTAATAGCTTCTCTTGATGCAGGAGTTCCTTCTACTGCTGTATATCTTGTTTCATTATTATCCATAGCTTTTATAGCTGCTTCTTTAATAACTTTTGGTGTTCCAAAATCAGGTTCACCTGCACTAAAACTTAAGACATCTTTTCCACTCTCTTTTAATTCTCTCGATAGAGTTGTAATAGCTATTGTAATAGATTCAGATAATCTATCCATTCTGTCTGCAATTTTCATTTTATTCCTTTTTGTATTCAAATAATTTGATGTATTATATCTTAAATCTAATTTGAAAACAGTTAAATAGATAAAAAGACTATACTTTAACTATAAGAGATTTTATTAAATAGGCTATGTTTTGTATTCATAAAATATTTTTCATACCTTATACTTAAAATATAGAAGAGATTTTATTCTTATCCTTAGATAAACCTTAAAATTATAGAATTTTTATATTCTATAATTACTAATATTTCTATCTAAAAATAAAATAATATTAAAGAATATTTAGATATAATAAAATAAAAAAGATTAAAAATGATAAACCAAAATCTTATTAACGATAAAATAAAAGAACTATTAAAAGAGTTGAAACCTTTGACTTACTCTTTTATACAAGAAAATATAGAACACGATGGTAGAGAGATAAAAGATTGTTTTATCTATTTTGTAAATCAAGAACTATTTGATAAATTTATTACCTTAGAAAAATCGATAGATTCTACAAAAAAGAAACCTTTATACAATTTATTAAATATAGTAAATCCAGATAAACCAATATATAAATACAATGAAAATATAAAACTTCTAAAAAAATATCAATTAATATCAGACCCAGACAAATGTCTAAGACGAATGCAATCTGACTTTTATATATATAAGAATTTAGAACAATCTAAGTTAAATAAATATATAAAAGAGTATGTATCAGATTATGAAGAGGAAAATAATTTAAGAAAAGAATTTGAATATAATTTCAAAAATAAAGAGAAAGAGTTAAATAGAATTCTTCAAAATCATAATGAATATGAGATTCTTATAACTACATTTACTAAAGAACTAAAGTATGCTCATCTATATGCAAATTTTTATACAGGTAATGAAAAAAAATCTACAAATGGTAAAGATTTTTATATTAGAGAAACTGTTCCAAATATTGTATTATATACTCCAAAAGAAGAAAAAGAATCAGATAAATATAAAGATAATATAGTAGCAAAAAAATTTATAGATTCTGCTAACCATTTAGTCGGAGCTATCTATTATAAAAAGAAAAACTAATATCCATAATTACTAATATAACTTTTTATATTTTAGAAGCAACATTTCTCATACGAGTTGAATTTCTTTTAAAATAAATTCTAGTTGTACTTACATCTGAATGTCCCAACATATCTTGAGCATCTCCTAT
>JAYELQ010000241.1:0-1512 GCA_034717655.1 Campylobacterota bacterium | reverse complement strand
TAGTAGTAACATTAGGACCAGCAACAGATAGTGTTAAAAATATAGAAAAACTTATCAAAAAAGGTGTAAATGTTTTTAGATTAAATTTCTCACATGCAACTCATGAGTATCATGGAGAAGTTATAAAAAAGATTAGAAAAACATCTAAAAAGTTAGGAAAAGAGGTTGCTATATTACAAGATATAGCAGGACCTAAGATAAGAATATCTCATCTTAAAAATCCAATTGAATTAAAAAGTGGTGATATATTAACTATTACTAAAGATAAGGTTGATGAGAAAAAGAAAATTGTAAGTATAAGTTATCCTATTATTATTGATAGTTTAGAAATTGGTGACCCTATATATTTTTCAGATGGTACAATAAGAGCAAAAGTAGTAGATAAAAATAAAGATGAGATTAAGTGTGAGATAATAGTAGCACAAACTTTACAATCTAAAAAAGGTATGAATCTTCCAAAATCAAAACTAAATATACCTGCAATTACTAGTAAAGATAAAAAAGATTTAGAGTATGGTGCAAAAAATGGTGTAGATTTAGTAGCATTATCTTTTGTAAGTGATGCACAAGATATAGAAGATGCAAAAAAGATACTTAAAAAACATAACTCAAACCCTTTTATATTTGCAAAAATAGAGAAAGGGGAAGCTATTAAAAATATCAAAAAGATTTTAAAAGCTGCTGATGGTATTATGGTTGCAAGGGGTGATATGGGTGTAGAGCTTGGACTTCAAAAAGTACCAGCAGCACAAAAAAAGATAATATCTCTAGCTCAAAAACAAGGAAAACCAACAATAACAGCAACTCAGATGTTAACATCTATGATAAACTCACACTATCCAACAAGAGCAGAGATATCAGATATAGCAAATGCTGTATTAGATGGTACTGATGCTGTTATGTTAAGTGATGAAACAACTATTGGAAAATACCCTTTAAAAGCTGTAGAGGTATTAAATGATACTATCAAAGAGACTGAAAAAAACTATCCATATCATAATGACCCTTATAATGTATCAAAAGAGGACTCCATAGCAGCTGCTGTTACAACACTTTCTAAAAATATAAAACCAGATGCACTTATTGCATTTACAAGAAGTGGAAGAAGTGCTATATCTATCTCAAAATTTAGACCAAAACAAAAGATACTTGTAAGTAGTTATAGTATTGATACTCTAAGAAAACTTCAAGTTGTATGGGGGATAGATGCGATATTTTTATCTGAAAAATTAGATGATACAAATGAGTTAATAAAAACATTTTTATTAAATGCTATTGATAAAAAACATATCTCAAAAAATAAAGACTATGTACTTACTATAGGTACACCTATACATATAAATCACTCTACTAATGCTATAAGGGTATTAGATAAAGAGAGTATTGAATACTTAATAAATTAAAATAAAAAACAAAAGATAAATTAAAAATCTTTTGTTTTATAGATATATGCCGTAATTAAAAACATAATACCTAAAATAATAGTTATAGAAAATAGTGATATATAATTTA